>NZ_ASRY01000135.1 GCF_000520815.1 Paenibacillus maysiensis
TTACACAGGGCGATAGTGCTTGCGGCATCACGGGCAGCACCAGCGTTAGCGGTCCCGGCCAGAACGCATCCATCAGCGCCCGCGCCGTATCATTCACTTCCGTTACCATGCCATCCAGCTGGGCAGGGTCGGAAATATGTACGATCAGCGGATTATCGGAAGGACGCCCTTTGGCGGCGAATACCGATTCTACCGCTTCCGTGCTACGCGCATCTGCGCCCAAGCCATACACCGTCTCGGTAGGGAACGCTACCGTCCCTCCTGTTTGCAGTAGCACAGCAGCCTCACGAATGCCTTTTTCCGCCGCGATAAGGGCTTGTCCAGATAACATTTCACTAGAGAAATCCCCTTTAACCACCAAGCCTCTGACGTCCCACCAATTCGTATGGGAAGCCGCCAACGGCGGCTTTAGCTCATGAAGCCCCTGTTCATCCAGTACCGATTCACATTTTTCCTTTTGCACAGACTCTCCGCACAAACCTTGTATTTGATTCGATTTATCGCTCATATCAGATCATCCCATACGTTATTGTCATACAGTCCTGTTCAGTTTGCTCTATCGTCAAAGAACTTACCTTGGCGGCTTACCTGAACCGAATCTGTCCATGTCTCATAGCTGTAAAACCTATATTTCATTATAACATACCGGAATCATCCACCCGTTGTTCTCTTTTCTACAGCTCACGACAATTAGGCAAAAAGACCACTCACCCATCCCCACAGCCCCGTCAGCGCATCCCATAGAAAAAACCGTACTTCCAGCTCCTTGTCAGCAGCATTCGTCCGTCCGCCTCCTTGGTCCGCTTTTGCCGAGACCGCTTGTGCTGCTGCTTCACCACTGCCCGCATCAATAAAGCACAAGGGAGGAAACAGCACACACCACCAATTTTGCCCTTTGCCTTGTCCCAGCGTAACCCGAAGCGCTTCATAATCTCCTGCCGGATAAACAAGCCCACCGTACATCTTGGTCGGAAAAGGTACGTTTGCCAATTCCACCTGATGGTCGTACGAAATGCCCCGTCGAGCTAGTTCCGCGCCTACTAAACGGTCAATTTCGGGTAAATGAGCAGCAATCAGCACTCTGGCTTGCTCCAAACTTTGCGGGTTTTCCAGCTTGCCCACCCACGCATCCATCTGTTGTACGATGGAATCCCTTATTTCACGTTTTACCAACTGATCCTCCGGGCGATCCGAATTGGCCAAAATACGCAATCGGATGGAATCATGCGGAATGACGCCAGCTCCTGTCGTGGCCATCCCTGCCCCTACAGGCCCTCTTGACCCTGGTGTCATGGCGGCATCTGTTTTTTGACCTTCCCACGACATCATTAATATCGAAATACAAAATAGTATCATTGCAGCTTGCTTGGTCCAGCTTCTCATCCCAATCCCCCCAAACTCTATCATGTCTATCAGTCTGTCCGGTTTGGGAGAGGCTAAACCTATGAATCTCGTAAAATGTTCAAGACTATTTTAAAAACACCCCATATACCTACATCGAGCACATGGATCTGGGCCGAAGCTTCGGAGTAACCCGCGAATACGAAAAAGTCCAGATTTCACAATCTGGACCCTTGGTACTTCACTATTTTTACTCACCATAAATATCAATTCGCATCCATTTAGAAGCATGGCATTAAGCTTTTTTCGCCTTCGTCAAGTTCATTCTGGATGGCTGTGGCAGATCGTCCTCCAGCTCCTGACCGTGTACCTTGATACTCATAACCAGGCCAATACTAGCCATATTAATGAGCAACGACGTACCCCCATAGCTTATAAAAGGGAGCGTAATCCCCGTCAGTGGCATGATGCCCAAAAACGCGCCGATATTCTCAAAAATCTGATACAGCAGCATGGACACAATGCCGACGATAAGATAAGGTCCAGCCCGATCACGGCATTCCAGCGAGATCAGGATCATACGGTGTATCAAAATAAAGTATAACAGCAGCAACACCGATGAGCCCACAAAGCCAAATTCCTCCGCTACGACCACAAAAATAGAATCCGCATAGGTGTAAGGAACACGACCAGATTGCACCGAAGTCCCCTGCAAAAAGCCTTTGCCCATCATTCCACCAGAGGCAATGGCCAACTTGGCATTTTTCGTATGATAAGATGCCTTCGCTGTCGCTTCTTCCGGTACCAGCCAAGGGTCCAGACGCTCTACCCAGTGACTACGGCCAATGCCCTTCATAAAGGTATCAATCTGATCGTGGAAGGAAATATACGCTTTGATCCCGCCGCCTACGGCGACTGCAAAAATCGTAAATCCGATCAACGCATGGGAAGCTTTTACATTACCGATCCACAGCATCCCGAGAACGATGACAATGTAACCGAGCGCATTACCCAAGTCATTTTGCGCCATAACCATAGCGAACGGGACAAAGCTCACTAAAGCAACTGGAAGTACATCCTGTATAAAATAAAGCTTGCTCTTGCGCTTCTTTATCAGCATATAAGCCAGAAAAATAATAAGCACCAGCTTAAACACCTCAGCAGGCTGAAGGTTCAAGCCACCAATTTTCAAAAAGCCCTGAGAGTTGTTAACCGTCCCGCCAAAAAAACCGAGACCCAACAGGAATATTCCGCCGCCATATACATACAGCGCTTTTTTAATGAATATCCGAAAATCGACCAACGCTAAACCCAAAACAGCCACAAAACCCAATATATAGTACCCAATCATCTTCTGGTAGTCGTAACCGTGATCCGCTATGTTGGTAGGGCCTCTACCCGCGCTATACACCGTTATGATACTAATCGCCATCAGCAAAACCAGAATGAAGATAACCGGACCGTCAATTTTTTTCAATTTCTGAAGCATGATTTCCCCCTGAGCCGTTTCTCGGTCATACTCCTTTTATTCTAAAGGAAAGACTCGCAAAAAGAAAATGCAGCATTATTCCGCAACGCCCAGGACATGGCGTTCGATTCCAGCAAGGTCCGGAACGATCAGAATCGTATTCCAATGACCTGCCTGCTCCAGCAGTCCAGCCACGTCTCTGGCCTGTCCCATGCCCAGCTCGAACCCGATCAGCCGCGGCGGGGCCTGAAGCAGCCCAAGCTGCTCCAGCATCGCTCGATACGGGCCAAGCCCGTCAGGCCCGCCATCCAGCGCCA
>NZ_ASRY01000136.1 GCF_000520815.1 Paenibacillus maysiensis
ATCAAGCCATAGCTTCGGTGGCGTGTTTAGCCCCGTTACATTTTCGGCGCAGAGTCACTCGACCAGTGAGCTATTACGCACTCTTTCAATGGTGGCTGCTTCTAAGCCAACATCCTGGTTGTCTGTGCAACTCCACATCCTTTCCCACTTAACACACACTTGGGGACCTTAGCTGATGGTCTGGGCTGTTTCCCTTTCGACAATGGATCTTAGCACTCACTGTCTGACTCCCGGAACTAAGTCTATGGCATTCGGAGTTTGACTGAGCTTGGTAACCCTTGCGGGCCCCGCACCCAATCAGTGCTCTACCTCCACGACTCT
>NZ_ASRY01000137.1 GCF_000520815.1 Paenibacillus maysiensis
GCGAGTTGGCGGGTCAGGCGATCATGAAGTTGATTTGATCCTCAATGGCAAAGAGGGTTATAAGATCGCTGTTCAGTGCAAACGGTGGAAACGTGATGTCGGGAATGATATAGTACTCCGGCTCAAGGCTGGTAAGCAGGTACATGGTTGCTATGATGCTTGGATTGTGACGACAAGTAATTTTACAAGGGCTGCTAAGGAGGCGGCGGATAGTTTAAACATTAAGTTGATTAACGGTTTGGCGTTGGCTGATAGGCTAAAAAGATGGAAAAGTCAAAAGGCAAAAAAATGACTCATTCAAGTTTATTCAGTCCTTTAAAATTCTCTTCATTGCTTAAATGGTATTTATGTATTCTTAATAAGAGTAGTTTCTGGTAACTTTATAGCGGAAGAAAGGGAAGATGAACTGTATGAGTTCTACTGACGTGAAACATTCAATTGCTGGTTTTTACTATCAAGTTCTTCTAGCATGTAAAGAATTGATTTTATTATTGAACAGATCAAAATCAGAAGAAAGTTACGTGGCTGTTGAGTATGGGGCTGACGTAAGGATATTTGATGAGCAAGATATTCGTATGGAAGCAAAATTTTACAATGATAATACCTTTACAAGGTATAAAGAGGCTATTACTCATAGCATATATAATTTTTTTAATTCGTTCAAGGATTCATCGGCCAATGTGAAGTATCGATTTAAATGTAATGTTCCAGTGAACGTTAAAGATATGCAATTTTTTACTGATTGGATTAAACCAACTGAGATATCCGAGAAAATAAAGTATATAAAAGAATGTTTTGTTTACGAGTCAGTAGGACAAAATCCTATTAAAGAAGGCGAGTTTAAGAACTTTAAAACATATTATGATACCATTACAAATTCAAAAGAAAAAAAACATTACAAACAAGCACTTATCAAATACTTGGCTCATCATCCTAATTCTGATGAATACACTAAATACATAATTCCAAGTATGAATGTGGATGACTCAGTATTAGAAAGTTTTATTAAGCAAATTGAATTTATTTTTCCTCCTAACAAAGTATCCAAATTTGAATCCATTGACTCCTTGAAACGAGTAATAGATCGTGAATTAGCTGAATATAATGAAAGTCTGACTGTTGAAGAACGTAGTAAAATAATGCTTCTTTTATTAGAAGCTTTCTTTGATTCGACAATAGATTCTAACATGAGAATCATAAAAATATCTGATTGTAAGAAAATTATAACTAATTATCAAACTCTATCCTTAACACATCTGAATAACGAAGAAAATTTAGAATTGATCAAAGAAATTGAGCAAGAACTTGCTGATTATGAATATATATTAATGGAACATGGATATGCCGACTTTATTGATGACATTATGGTAGTTCTGATTAGCTTAAAGGAGCAACTTCATTCTGAAATTAATCAATTTGGTGCTAAAACAATATTAAAACGCTTCATTATGTCTAATAGACCGTATCCTCTTGAAGTAATTAAATTGTTCCAGTTCATATCTGAAATGATGATAAAAACTAAACGAGGTAGCCAAGGAGCAAGTATTATTGATATTGATAGTATTAACAACTTAAAAATTGGTGATAGTCTTCACCTTTCACTCCGTGCTCTTCCAGCAGCGAGTTCCGCTCGGTCCAATGCTAATTTAATTCTTAATTATTTTATTGATCATACACAAGAAAATCTGGAAATATCAAAAGCTACGGGCGGAGAAACAATAGTATTCGATACAGATAGTGATGTTTGTCAATTAGAACTTGAAGATATCAATAATACTATAATTGATATTCGAAGAGTTAAGGACAATAAACAGCATCAGGAGATGTATAAATCTTTTAGATATAAATGTTTTAAATGTATGAAATTATCATATTGTGATGCATGCTCGTTTCTCAAAGAGTTAGAGGAGGGAGAATAGGTTGGAGCAATTAGCAGAATTATTACTACTCAAAGATATTCACATATTTGAGGAACTGAAAAACTCATTCGTTTGTAACTTAAATAAAGATAAGGTACTAGTTATCACAAAAATATCTTCCCTCGAAGAGGTACAGGAGTTAGTTTATACACTTCCGAGTCTAAGAGAAAAATTACGAGGAAAAATAGAAAATATAGAAAACACTGTTGAGGTAGCAGATATATATTTATCAAAGTTTTTATGGGACATGTATGTAATTGGTTTACATCAAATTGAGCTTGATGAAGAAAAATTCAACGAAATTGAAGTGGCAAAACTTCAACGAAATCGCTTTGTAGCG
The DNA here is from genome assembly GCF_000520815.1 of Paenibacillus maysiensis. Lineage (GTDB taxonomy): Bacteria > Bacillota > Bacilli > Paenibacillales > Paenibacillaceae > Paenibacillus > Paenibacillus maysiensis. Next base: position 2,260 of record NZ_ASRY01000137.1, read on the forward strand.
CGAAAAATCATCATTGAATATGAGAACGAAGAGGATCTTAAGAAAAAGTTTGATCAATTGGTACTTCCAGAAAGGGCTCTAAATGAATTGTTAGGAACTTATGTTAATGAAGAATTTGAATATCAAGCAAAAGAAATCGAAGAGTTACTTACACGGGTTAAAGAAATCACAATGGATAATTAAGGTGGTGTACATTTGTGTATCTTAGTGAGGTAAAAATCAAAAATTTTCGAGGTTATGGCGAAAATCTCAATCGCTCGGATCATTTTTTTGTGTTTGACGAATTAGATAACCCCCTTGTATTGTTTCATGGCTTTAACGGCCATGGAAAAACTTCATTTTTTGAAGCTATAGAATGGTGCTTAACCGACACTGTAGTACGTTTAGAGAAACTTTATAAAGCTAATTTTGGCGGAGCTTATTCAGCAAACGATCTAAATAGAAGTCACTATTTCAAATTTTCCCCGAGCATTTCAAATCAAAGAAGAAGTTCTATAACAGATCGTGAGGTGGTTGTTGAGCTTTTATTTAATAATGGAACTAAAGTCATTAGGAAGAGCAACAGCCGAGTTTTAGCGATTAGTGATAGATCTAATTATACTTCTGAACTTGAATTTATTGAGAGAGATAAAGCTATTAGAAGGATTGATAATCAAGAGCTCTTAGAGTATTTGGTACCTCGCTCAAATGATCGTAGTAGTTTTATACAGGCACACGTTTTGGCCCAAGAGGGGATCACTGATTTTGTACGAAAAACTTCACCTGAAGAACGAAAGTCTTTGTTTATGCGTTATCTACGACAAGAGGAGCTATCTAATCATATAGCTCAATTACGTTTTTACTTGAATGGAGGTAATGTTTTAGGAAAAAGAAGAAGTAGCTATGAAGGTAATAAAACTGAAATGATCTCAAAGCAGCGACAGATTAATGAGTTTTTGCGGAATATTGGTTACTCTAGTTTTGAAAGTTACAAGTCACAATTTCATTTGCTATATGAGAAACTTGTACCATTTATAAAGCGAAAGTCGCGTCTTTCAAATATCCCGTTAGATTTGATTATACATGAACTTGAATTTCAATCAAAAGATTATTCAAGGTTGCTACGAGGTGCAGCACAATTGTATGAAACTACTAATACAGAAAGGAATAAGTTTCAAAAGAGACATGCTGAATTCCAAGTGATAAAAACTCACATTAATACTTTAGAGTCTCTACAAGAAGCAGAAGAATGGATACGAAAGGGAGAGCATGCTCACTCTCTTGAAAAACGAAATATTAGAGATATCCAAATAATAAACGAAGATATAAAAAAACAAAGATCGCATATTGACCTTACTAAACAGGAGATTGTCAATCAACTATCAAAAACAGTTGAATCCAAACAATTATTTGAATCATTTCTAAGCTATATAGACAATATTAACAAAACTATTTCTTCCGAGCTATGGAGCGTAATTTATGAAGATTTTCAACGTTTTCAAATTTTTATAGAAGAGTTTGATGGAATAATAGGGCAACATAAAACATCAATTCCTTTAAAGGATGAGATTCAATTAAAGGGTTGGCAAAAACGCTATCTTGAACTTAGTCATGAACGTCAACAGTTAATTAAAGAAATGGAACGAATTATCGAACACAAAGATAGTTTATCTTTATTGAATAGTCAATATCAACAAGTCTTAAATCAGGTAAAAGATTATATCCAAGATCACTCCAATTCTATTACATCATGTCCCGTTTGCTTGAATGAAGATTTTACGTCAATGCGCTATACTAAAGAAATTCAATTCGATCCCAAAATTAGCATATCTTCTAAATTAATAACTATAATTGATAAAACCGTATCAAATGGTGATGGAAAACTCGATGAATTAATAAATAAGGAAAAATATATAAATACTGAATTAGCTAAAAGTGTTGAATTTATAAATAAAGAAGTTATTGAACCACTACAAAGTTGGTTGAAGTCTCTTCGGGAGCAATTTATTCTTTGTTATGATGAGGTTAAAAATAAGTTAGAACAACAACATAAAGAACTTCGCACTTCTGAAAATCATTTGATACAAAGAGAAAAGGAAATTTCAGAGATGTGGGAACAGATGAAAGTTTCATCCCGAGTATTATTTGGGGAAAGTATTGAATTAGAGGATATAAGTGTGGAAAACTTAAATCAAGTAGCGTTAAACAAAAAAGGATGGTTTGAAAAAAACCTTAAAAAAATAGGTTTCGAATATGTGCCTAGTTTACAAGAGATATCAAGTAAAATGCTTAAAATAAGAAGTGAAAAAGAAGTAGCTGATTACTATCCAAACAATAAAGATCAATTATATAAAAATCAATTATCAAATATACGGACTTTTTTAATGTTAGAGTTGCTAATTAATCACTTAGAAGAGTTTTTAAAACTTAAAGTGCCAGGGGAGTACGATGCGTTTTTCTCACGATACGAGCAATTAGATTCTGAAATAAATGAAGTAGAAGAAAAAATAAAATATATAGATAGAAATAAAAAAGAGGTAAAAACAAAATATGCAGAGCTTGTAGCAAAGCAAAATCATATTCTTGGTGATCAGCTACATGGACATCCTGTAATATCGTGGGTTTACAGTGCTATTAATCCACATACGCAATATAAAGATTTAAAAGTAATTGTTAATACAAATGGTACCCATTTTACAAGTGAAGAAATTCAAGGAGATTTATATTTGGATCAAATTTTTAGCCAAGCACAGTTAAATATATTGGCATTAAGCACTTTTCTGGGTATTGGTCTCACTCAGCAATATAGTTCTTTGGATCAATTGCTTCTTGATGATCCAATCCAAAGTATGGACGATGTAAATGTGCTTGCTTTCATAGACGTTCTTAGGGCAATTCTAGATTCCGAATCCAATAACAAACGTTTAATTATTTCTACTCATGATGATAGTTTTGCTGAGTTATTAGCTATTAAAATGAGAAATAAAAATGTGGTACAGTATCGTATAGACGGGTATGGTCCAGAAGGACCTATAATCGAAAAACATAAATAAACTTATATATGGGACGGATTGTAATATGAAGTGCGACACCTGCTGGAA
>NZ_ASRY01000138.1 GCF_000520815.1 Paenibacillus maysiensis
CTGCCGTTTTGTCTCAGCCTAAGACTGGCCGAACCGCTGGTTCCCGGCTTAATCCGTACGGTGAGGTCTTTGTAGGCATGTCCCTTGCTGTCGGACTCCAGGCTGAATGCTCCGCTATAGCCGTACGAGGTCGGCCAGGTGCCATCCTGGTTTTGAATCTGGGCTACCTGATTGCCGCCCGCTACATAAATGCCTGCGCTGAATCCACTAATCGTGGTATTCGGAGCCAGTTGGTCCGCAGTAATTCGAATTTGAAAAGGCTCTGCATTCGGTAGCTGATCCTGACGAACAATGCTGTAAACAGGCTGCGTACTGGCCATAGAGCTACCATAGGCTCCGGGCTTGTACGTCTGCTGATCCCACCACTTGTAGCCTGCTGCGGGAGCGGACCAAGGCTCGGCTTGTGGCTCCGTCGAAGCCTGCGGCTCCTCAAAAGGCAGCAGTGCTGTCGGCTGATCAAGCTGCAAGCTTTTCACATCCGTCAGACTGGTGTAGTTCTCCTTCTTGGATAGCCAATTGACGATATTAACCAGCAACACGGCATCATCCTGCTCCTTAAAGCCGTCATACGTCGTCTTCTTGGTACCTGTCTCTTCGCGCAGATATTTTGGCGTCGCATCTTCAACAGGAGATGAATCCCCCAGAAAGGCTGCTTTACCGAGTCCTACTTTGGATACGGCTGCATAGGGTCCTTCCGGTATGCCTCCTCCGTTATAGACGCCCTGATCTACCGCGTTGCCCCAAGCCTGATTGGTTTCAGGGAGATATACGATCCCCTTGGCTTTCGCCGGGTCGATAATCGCCAGTGTTGATCCTGCATGCATTGCCACATTACTCACTCCAGCTGTAATGCCGAACGCCTGCGCTGGCTCGACAATCTGATTGGCAGTAATATCGCCTAATGCATTGTAGCGAAAACGCACACCAAACTGGCTGCCCAGCCAATCTGAGCTGACTACGTCCTGCATCGCTGCCGAGCTTCTTTCTTCCGCGCTCATTCCCTTGGCAGGATCTTCCCATGCTCCGCGACGGTAACCGTTAATACTCTCTGATCCGTCCCAACGGTTCTTGTTGCGGTCCGCATTATAATGATCTCCAATGAAGAAAATGCTGTTGCCTGCTTTGGCATACTGCTCCATCGCAGCCTGTTCGCTTTGTTTGAAAGGAATATTCGGCTCTGCCGTCACAAATACATCATAATCCTTCAGATCATTGTAAGTAATCGGCGTAGATTTACGAAGCTCATGCACATCATAGCCGTTGCTTGCAAGGGCTTGGCCAAAGTCTGAAAATCCGCCATCAATCACCCAGTCTGCCGCACCGGCTGTCTGTCCGTGTGTATTATCGAACAACACTTTTTTGCCAGCGTTTTCATTAACCACCTTGGCGGCGATAAAAGGGGCCGGATCAGCCGGACCTTCTGCCGATGCCGGTTGTATGCTGCTCACAGCACCAGCGTACAACGACAAAGCGAACACCATAGCGGTTGCGTATTTGAAGCCACGGGATGTAAAACTGCGAAAGATTCCCATTCTATTCCTCCTGTTTGTTGGTTATGGCCCCCGATGAGGGGGATCAAATACAAATTCTAGCATTCATTTATGTTCGGACATGCGATGTTTTGTAAATGTTTAGGAGTAATGAATAGGAAGGAAGTTCCAGTAAAAAAGATATACCGTGTGCAATAACGTGATGATCGCAAACAGGACTTTTCCGGTGGCTCTGGCCTTCCTCTCTCCTGTAATCAGCCTTGCGCTGTTCACGATCAATACCCATACGGCAATTAGGGCTGAAATCAACGGAAGCGTGCAAATCCCCCAGATATACCAGGCGGGATAGCCATATACAATCTGACTGTTACCATAAATAAACTGCACGCCTGGATGTAGGAGTGTTTGCGTGGAATGAAATCGTTCTTGAATTATGCTGGGAATTGCATCATGGTGGTGGGTTGGCTGTTGGATTGTTACTGATATGTTAATCATGTTGTGTATCGTGGTGTATCGTGATGTGTGGGGCATTTAACTCTGTCTGAATCGTGGTTGTAGAGTATTGGTGCTGTAAGATGTATGAGCTGCGGCAGCGGGGTTCAGAGCTGAAGATGCGGACAAAATATTCACGACTGCGCTTATAACTTCTTGCTCTTGTTCATGGATGAAAAAGTGATTGCCTTCGAACATTCGCACATCTATGGGCGATGTGGTGTGTTGCTGCCAGGCATGGAGTGAATCAGTCGTCACCTCATGATCCTTCATGCCGCCTAAAATGGTCATCGGACAGGCCAATGAACTCCCCGGTTGATAAACATACGTTTCGCACACCTTAAAATCTGCACGCAGACGAGGCATAATAATTTGCATTAACTCTGCATTTTGCAGCACTTCTTCGGGTGTTCCCTGCATCAAACGAAGCTCTTCGGTGAAAGGTTGATCTGCTAAATCATGGAGTTGTTTTTTGGAATACGGAAGATGTGGTGCGGATTTACCGGATACGATGATATGGACAGGCAAAGTCCCGGTTTTGTTATACAACTGCCGTGCTGTTTCAAATGCAATCAGTGCTCCCATACTGTGTCCGAAAAAAGCAAACGGCTTATGTACGTATGGAGCCATAGCGGGAATCAACGATTGCACGATGTCCTGAATGGTGTCCATTGGAGCCTCTGTTGAGCGGCTTTCACGTCCTGGAAGCTGTACAGGCAACACCGTAATGTCAGGCGCAAGTCTAGACTTCCAGGAATTAAATATGGAAGCGCCGCCACCGGCATAAGGGAAGCAAAATAGTTGGAGCTTCTCAGCCGGATGGACCGCAGTTTTCGCAAACCAAGATTGTGACCGAGTCGTCATATGAATTCCTCCATCCTCTATGCAGTTCAGGATTTTACAGCAAATCCTTATATCGCTTTTTTTCTTCCAACACTTTCTAGCTATTTTTAAATATACAAACTTTAAAACCGCTTGGCATGGGACAAAAGATCTAACTTGATAGAGTTTATAAAAATAAACAAAATCCATATTATGCTATTTATTTTCAGACTTTAAAAGCAATAATTTCACTTTTTGCATGAATTGCCTGCCGATCATGATCTGTCAATTTGATTTAAAACGAGGTTTCAAATTTTCATGCTTTTGTAAAATCACAATGATGATGATTTGCAATAGACCCCGAAAGCCTTGTGCTACAACAATTTTACCTTTACATGCCATTAACATACATGTAACAAATTCAGCCTGATATTATCCGACAAATTCCGCCTTTTTCCGCAACAGCCTTTATCCTCCTATTTTATGGGATTAAATTTCATCAAGCTCACATCAATCAAAATTAATAACTCTTTAATTTTTTAATAAATAATATTGTTTTATAGTTCAATAGAACCAATTTTCAGGAATTTTTTTTGACTCTCCGTCTAAAAATTTCAGTTCAGATTGAATTTTTCTCCTCTAAAGCTATGAATGTTCTGTTCAAACTTTAATAGAAACGTTTTTATCTTCCTTCAAAAGTGTCGATTTTCAGGAAATTTATATCTTTGGTTCTGGCCCTTCTGCAATCGGCAAACGAACCGGAAACACCAAACAGCAAGTCTCTACGTGGTAAGAGACTTGCTGTTTTTAAGCTTTTATGACTTGGTCTTTGATGTAGCTGTGAAGACTTAAGAGGATGCGGCTGCAGCAAGCGTACCGGAAGAGTCAGCTGTATGGTGAATACTCCGTACAAAGCGGATCGTTTTCGTTTCCGAGTGCATCACGACCGAATGGGTTTCCGCTCTATGACCAGGGAGGGAACGAACCCCTTGCAGCCACTCGCCCGGTGTCACGCCAGTAGCCACAAACATTACGCCTTTACGTCCGACCATATCCTCCATGGACAATAAAGCCCCAGGATCAGCAATGCCCATACGTTTGCATCGTTCGATCTCTTCTTCATCATGAGGCAACAGGCGACCTTGAATCTCTCCACCCATGCATTTCAGCGCTGCCGCAGCCAGCACACCTTCAGGCGCTCCACCGGAGCCGATATGCAGATCCACACCGCTATCCAGGGATGTTTCAATTGCACCCATTACATCTCCATGCCCAAGCAGCTTGATCCGAACGCCGCTTTCCCGCAGCAGCTTGATGATTCCGGCGTGACGTGTACGATCCAGAATGGACACGGTAAGTTCGGACAAGGATTTACCCAATATCCGTGCGGCCTTTGACAGGGTAGTCGGAATCGGATCATCCAGTGACAGCTTTCCAGCCAGTGCCGGGCCTACGGCCATTTTTTGCATATACATATCCGGAGCATGGAGCAGACCACCACGAGGAGCAGCAGCAATGACCGAGAAGGCATTGTTCAATCCGTTCGCCACCGTTTCGGTTCCCTCCAGCGGATCGACGGCGATGTCTAAGGCCGGCCCTCTGCGATTGCCTACTCTTTCCCCGATATACAGCATGGGAGCCTCATCCATTTCTCCTTCGCCAATGACGACCGTACCGTCCATAGATACTGCGTTAAAATGAGTGCGGATGGCTACCGTAGCCGCCTCGTCCGCGCTGTTCTTATCTCCACGTCCTATCCATTGCGCTGATTGCAGCGCTGCCGCCTCTGTAACCCGAACGAATTCCAATGCCAGTTGACTCTCCATACCTATCCCTCCACCTCTTCTATATATATTTGTTATCCTATCGCAAATTATTATTTATAGAGCAGCTTTGCTGCTATTTATATATCTATAACACTCCTGTATCCTACAGCAACTATTATCTATAGAGCAGCTACGCTTCTATAACATCTTGATAATCAAACCCGCTGTTTCTTCAATCGCTTTATCCGTGACATCAATGATCGGGCAACCTAATTCCGTAAACAGGGATTGCGCATACGCAATCTCTTCCTCCACCCGCGTCGATGTAGCATATTGCACATTGTTGGGCAATCCCATCACCTTGAGTCGCTCACTGCGTATTTTTAACAGCAGCTCCGGCTGGATCGTCAACCCAAACACCCGACCATGCTGTACATCCTTTAACTGTGCGGGTGGGGTCAGCTCCGGTACAATGGGAATGTTGACCGTTTTAAAGCCTTTATGGGCCAAAAACATCGACAAAGGGGTTTTGGAAATACGGGATACGCCAAGCAGTACAATATCTGCTTTGAGAATGGCGCTCACATCTTTGCCATCATCATATTGAACCGCAAAATCCATGGCTTCCACACGGCGGAAATAATTATCGTCCATCCGATGCAGCAGACCGGGTTTTTCCTTCGGATCATCATGGAACGTATCGGCAAACGCCTGCATCATCGGGCCCATGATATCGACAGCCCGCACATTCAGCCGGACAGCCTCCTCTTTCATTGCTTCTCTCAACTCCGGCTGTACCAGCGTATAGGCTACAAAGCCTTTACGCTCGGCCACCTCTTCCATCACCCTACTCAGTTCGTCTTCATCTCTTACATTCATAAATCTCTTGATCTCTGTGTCCGGTAGCTCAAACTGGCGCATGGTCGCCCGAACGACGGCTTCCGCCGTCTCGCCAATCGAGTCTGAACAGATCGCTATAAAATGACTGCGCGCCTGAACCATTCGATTCCTCCCATTAATCCTCTGCTACCATATCGAGCAACATTTTGATGATATTTGTTTTCGTAATGCGTCCCACGACTTTCCAATGCTCTCCTGGTTTGTCGGAGTTGGAAGGGACGACGACAGGCAAACTGTCAATTTGACGGGCAATGATTTTGCGCGCTGCCTCCAATACAGTGTCTTCCGGAGAAATGGTGACGACATTCGCCTGACGGGTCATCACGAGACTGACAGGGATGGACGCCGCATTCGGATTGCCTAACGTAACCTTGAGTAGATCCTTGCGGGAAGCTATTCCCGCCAAATCCCCCTCTTCATCGGTAACGATCAGGTTACTCACGTTCTCCAGAAAAAGAGCAACCACTGCTTCCTGAATCGTTGTTGTTTCGCGTACGATGACTGGAACCCCGTGAAGATCGCCGACCTTCATTTGCAAGAGCCGGAATTTTTCCTCCCGGTTCGGCGTGCCCCGTTTTCCGACAAAATAACCAACCTTGGGCTTCGCATCTATATAATTCAAAATACCCAGCTTGGATAGGTCGGTCCGAATGGTCGCCTTGCTGAGATTGAGCATTTCCGCAATCTGATCACCGGTAATCGGGGCATGCTTTTGTACGATGTTTAAAATTTCTACTTGTCTTGCCGTAAGGTCGATGATGAACGCCCCTCCTTTTTTTCCTTGCTATCTGATATTTAATATAATACGTCATATATAATTAAAAATCAACCTATAAAATTATATAAAACATCACATATATAAGATTAAAGCGGTTATTGATGGTTTTTTATCGTTTAAAGCACTTATACCGCACCAAAAAAAGCGGATACTTCACATCCTGCTCTTTCGAGTAAGACGAAGTATCCGCTCCTTTATTCGTATCTTAAAGCATCAATCGGACGCAGCTTGGACGCCTTCCGCGCCGGGTACACTCCAAACAGCACACCAACCCCCATGCAGCACAGAAAAGAGTACAGCACCGGTTCCATCGTATACACAATCGGCATATGGACAAATTTCTCCAGCAACTTTGCGCCCCCAAGACCCGCCATAACGCCAACCAGTCCGCCCATCAGACTGAGAAAAACAGCCTCGGCCAGAAATTGCAGCATAATATCACTGCGCTGCGCACCAATCGCCTTGCGAATCCCGATCTCCCTCGTCCGTTCCGTGACAGACACCAGCATAATATTCATAATGCCAACACCCCCAACACCAAGCGCTATTGCAGCGACGCCGAGCAACAGCATATTCATAACCTTGTCTACACCTGAGACCGTTTTTAGAATCTCCGTTTGGGTCGTGATCTGAAAATCATCGCCCTCTGATGGCTTCAGCTCATGCCTGGCACGCAGCACCTGTCGGATTTCAGCACTTGCCTGATCAATCTTCTCCTCCGTTGTTGCAGAGGCATTCACCTGCTGAATGCTCATATTGCCCAACCGTTCCATCCCCGTTGTAATCGGCACATATACCTGCTGCCCGCTGTTACTCATATTGGAATTGGAATTTGTCAGCACACCGACCACCTTAAAAGGAAGCTGCTTGATCATGATCGTCTCACCGACCGCCCTGGAGGCATCCGGGCCAAAAATATTACGGGCCGCATCACTCCCAAGCACGGCCACATTCATACGTTTGTCCACTTCATAGTGGGTAAACGACCTGCCCTGAGCGAGCGACAGCTTTCTCACATGAACGAATGCCAGCGAAGTCCCCTCAATTTGCCCGCTGACCTTATTGCGGCTCCACGTAATATCCGCATTGGTCATTGCACTTGGAGCTACCTCAGCTACGGCTTTTTGCTCCTCTAGCGCAGCGATATCCTCCAGAGATATTCCTTTCGTCTGGCTGAACGACATGGAGCTGGACCCATCATATGGGGCATAAGGATAAATCATGAGCAAATTATTCCCCATACTGTTAATCTGCGACGTAATCGTGGCCGTAGAGCCCTTACCGATGGCTACAATCGCGATTACAGCAGCCACCCCAATAATAATACCCAGCATGGTCAGCAAGGATCGCAGCATATTGGTTCGCAAACTGTTGAGCGATACCCGGATAATTTCCCGAAATTTCATGCCTTCACTTCCTCTGCCGCCATTCTTCGGTTCCCAACAGGCTGATCCTCTTCAATCCGTCCATCGCGAAAATGAATCAGACGCTTGGCGTATTCCGCAATTTCCTGATCATGGGTAACGAGTACAACCGTTTTGCCCTTGTCGTTCAGACGCTGAAAAATCCCCATAATTTCAACGCTTGTTTTGGAGTCCAATGCGCCTGTCGGTTCATCCGCCAAAAGAATGACCGGATTGTTCACAAGTGCGCGCGCAATGGATACCCGCTGCTGCTGACCGCCTGACAGCTCATTCGGCTTGTTGTTCATCCGATCGCTCAGCCCCACGCTGGTCAGCGCCTCAATGGCACGCAAGCGCCGCTCCTTGGCTGATACCCCGGCATAGATCATGGGCAGCTCTACGTTATCCAAGGCTGTGGCCCGCGGAAGCAAATGAAATTTTTGAAATACAAATCCGATTTTCTGATTACGGATAATAGCCAGCTCATCCTCACGTGCATCCAGTATGGAATAACCGTCCAAATAAAATTTCCCCGAGGTAGGCAGATCCAGACAACCGATGACATTCATCATCGTGGATTTGCCTGATCCAGATGGTCCCATGATCGCAACAAAATCACCGTCAGCAATATCAAGTTGTACCTCACGCAGGGCATGAATTTCCTGATCCCCGACCTGGTACACTTTTTTCAAATCCTCAATCTGAATGACGTATCTCATACCCGTTTAAAAGCCTCCCTGCATGCCCATAGCGGAAGGGTCCGGCGGAGGTTCAGGAGCAGGCACAATAAGAGTGTCACCCTCCTTCACACCCGACTTGAGCTCGACTCGATCTGGCGTGTAAAATCCGAGTTCTACGGGCTTGAATGTGCGCGCCCCTGGATTTGCAGAGTTATTAGAGGAAACATACACGCCGTCCTGTCCCCCCTCTGACCTTAGCGCAGTCGCTGGTACGAACAACACATTTTTGTGTACCCCCAAAATAACAGCGACATTCATAATCATGCCCGTTTTCAGCTTGCCCTTCGGATCATGAACAGACAGCTCCATCAGATAAGTCGTCATGCCTTCATCTGTGGATGCCTCCGGTGAGACGAATTGCACCTTCCCAGGGAACGATTCACCCGGATAAGCATTGGTGGATAACACCGCTGAAAGTCCTTTTTTCACCTTTACAATATCGTTCTGACTAATTTTCGCAACAATTTTGAGATTGTTGGAGTCCGAGTTGTTCATGACGATAAAAGGAGCCGTCGGACTGGTTCCGACATCCCCGTTCACCTTTAAAATGACTCCGTCCCACGGTGCCGTGACCTGAAGCTTGTTCAGGTCATTTTTTTTCTGCTCCAGCTCGGTGGCCAGTCTTCTAACCTCAATCCGTGCGGATTGGATATTGGAGGCATCGGCCGGAACCTGAATCTTGCGAAGCTCAGCCATAGCCGTACGGTAGCCGATTTCAGCCTCTGCGATGGCGTGACGCTTTTGCGACATGATTTTGCGGAATTGTAAATCCAGACCGTCATAATCTGTCTGTGCCTTATCCAGTGCTTGCTCTGCCTGCTCCATTTCACTGTTGGACACCGCCCCGGCATCATGTAAAAACTTTTGATCTTCATATGCCTTACGCGCCTGCTCCAGCTGCTTTTTGGAAGCCTTCTTCTGACTTTCCGCTTCTTCCAGCTCAAATGATTCCTGCGCTGTATCGACAGCCATTTTAGCCCGAAGCACGTTTGTCTTCTGAATTTCAATATCCTCCACCTTCGGCCCCTTCTCCAATTCAGCCAGCTTGGATTTGGATATTTCCAAATTATCGGATGCGCTCTGGATTTGCATCTTAATTTCAGAACTGTCCAGAAGAGCCAGGACTTGTCCTTTTTTCACCTTGTCTCCGGCCTTCACGTTTACCGCCGCCAGCTTATTTTCGCCTGCACTTGTGAAATTCAGCTTTACTTCCTTGGAAGCCTGCACGGTACCAGACGTATCCAGCTTCTCGCTCACATCCCCGCGCTCCACTTTAAGCGTCTCGTCCTGAACTAATGGTGCAGCCTGCTCTTTGGGCAGCTTCAAATACACTGCTGTTCCACCCCCGCCTATAACCAGCAGCACAACCATGGTCCAGATCCACTTTTTTCTCCGTTTTCTTCGTAACTTTAACAATGCATCGTTTAAAACCGCTTCTGCCAACTTCGTTTCCTCCCTATGTGCTCCATGGCTTGCTCAACGTGTATTCATTCTGACTCAGCTCAATCGCCAGCTCTTCCATTTGCCGTTCAATCTGGTCCACCTTCAACTGGCTATTTTTCAGCTCCAGCTCGATAATTAAGCCTCTGGCCCACTTTTTGCGGGACAGCTCCAGCCCCTCTTTTGCCGTGCGCAGACTTTCTTCCAGTTGAACGTATTTTTTTTGGTTTTCCTTGACCGTGGCATATAAATTGCGGAGCGATTCGGCAAAATCCTTTTGTCCCTTGTCCAGCTCCTCCTTGGCTGTATCCACGTCCATTTTGGCTAGATCGTAAGCACCTGCACCGCTGTTAAAATCGAAATATCTCACATTGAGTTCCGAAGTCTTGATGCTATCCTCCAGCTTCCACAAGTTCGGATTCATATCCATCAGCTGTTGTATATGTATTTCGATATCCAGCTTCTTCGGTTCCTCGTACACTGGTCGATCCACCATTTCATAGGCTGTTCCGTTAGGCTGGCCCATCAGAAAATTCAGAGCGTCACGCGATTTTTGCAGCGCAATTTTTCCCTGCTCGACCGTCTGCTCCGCCTGGCTTCTGGCCTGTGTACTCTCGTTTTTCGCATACTCAGACAGCTTGCCGCGCGCAAATTTGGCGAGTGCAATCTTTTCCTCCGCTTGAGCAATTTCAAGCGCTTCCAGATCATTTTTCACCTGATTCTCTGCCACGAACACGCTTTGATAGCTTTTCATCACATTAAAATAAATCTGATCCTTGGCGAACTGCGCCTGCTTTTTGCTGGCTAGATAGGATAACGTCGAAGAGTTATAATTTCTCCAGGATGACTCATCACCAACATATTCACCATCTATAAAATCGACGAATGCATTTCCCAGGTCCTTCTCTGCATTCTTAAACTCAATTCTTCGACGCTCCACGTCCCGCTCGGCGGTACGCGTGTTGTAGCTATTCGTCTGTGCCCATTCCGCTGCCTGCTTGAGCGTTAATGGAGGTAAAGCCTGTCCCGTTACGGAGGCGGTCTTCGATGTGACCGCAGCAGACGAAGTTCCTGATATACTTGCTGACGTATTTCCTGTTGAACTTCCTGCTGCACTATCAGCCTGAACGGTGGAAATCAAGCCTGATGACATCGTCAATACGAGCAGCGTGGCAGCCGCTTTTTGCTTCATAAGATGAATCTGTCCCCTTTCGGTGAAATCTTTCGAATTATTTCTATAGATTTCGACATAAATTTCCACAGTCTATCCATCACCTAATTGTACTTTCAGGCTAATGTTGGTACAAGACGTCAAATCAATACATTTTTGTAACCTTTATTTCAACATATTGTCGATGCAAGCTATTCTCTTGCAAATCAGATATAAAATGAACCTGTTTTTACCTGAACTTTACCTAATTTTCAGCTAATTTTAAGGAAACCAACAGCATCTATTAAGGTTGGGAACATATACTAGAGAAAGAATAACAGCCGCTCACTGGGAGGGTTAATAGATGATAAAAGAATCTCGCATGACAACTACGAACGAACCGTCTGATTTGTGGATGACCCGATTTTTACGTGAATCCGAACAGCAAAAGAAACAACTGATCCGGGAAGCCCGGAAAAATAACGATATACCGCTTATAAACAGTATTTCTTTCCACCTTGCCCAACGGAATCAGCAGCATCTGATCAGCTAGGGATGATTTTAATAGAGATGAATCTCGCTTCTAACCTAAAATGCCGATCAACGTCGCTTGGATGCATACGTGATCGGCATTTTTAGGTTATTTCTATCTATTCGTCTTCTGTCATCGCTTGAGAATCATGCAGGTATTTTTCCAGCGAAATTCGTCCGTTCTCCATAAACTGTATACCTTCTGCTTCCAAAAGCAGCCTTTGTAAAGAAGCTCCTTCATCGTCCTGTAGCGCGATTTCTCCCAAGCGATTTACGACCCTGTGCCAGGGCAAGCGGTACTTGCTGCTAAGCGTATGCAAAATACGCACCACCTGACGCGCCCCTCTCGGACTGCCTGCTTCCGCTGCAATTTGTCCGTAGGTCATGATTTTCCCCTCAGGGATGGACTGGATTATTTTTAATACACGAGCTGTAAAAGGCTGCATGTGATCGTCGAATCTCCTTTCCCCTAGCCGTAAACTGTGGTCTTCACGTCTCAAAACAGTGCTGACACCATACAACAAAACTATTCCGGCTCTCGCGCCGTTTTTCTATCATTATAGCACCCACAGTCTTCGGTTGGGGAAGGCTAGAATCCGCTTAGACCCTGCCTTTTTAAATCCTTAGCTACTAGACGTGCCAGTTCCTTTGCTCCCGCAACATTCGGATGCAGCGTGTCACCGTTCATATACAGGGCGAGTGTGGCTTGCGGGCCAATGGAGGTAAAATAAGCTGAGCTGAGCACGTTCAGATCGACCAAAGGCGTTTGTTCCTCTTGAGCCAGCGCTAAAATAGAGCTTCGATACCATCTATTTTCAGCAGTGTGTACATTGTTGGCGTTAAAATCCGTAGCTCGCCCCTGCGGTGTGGATAGAATCACCGTCGCCCCCTTGGCCTTGACCTGCCGGATCATATCCCGCATCCAGTCCTTAAACTCCGCTTCGCTTTCGTTATGCTTCGGGTTGGTGTCATTTATGCCTAACTGGAGTATGAAATAATCCCCCGGCTTAATGTATTTGACGATGGCCTCGAGCTGACCGTCCTGATGAAAGCCCCTCGCAATTTGCCCACCTGACGCCATGTTACGGATCTGGAATGTATTCGTGTTTACGAATTGTGGCAATAACTGACCCCATCCAGCCTGCACGCTGCTATCCAGTGGATAGTAATTGCAGACGGTAGAATCCCCGCCGATGTAAATCGTCCGATTCGTAACGGGGTTGTTAGACAATCGCCTGATTTCCAATGCACTTATTGCAAAAGAGGTGCCCTCTTTACCTTCAGTCATCAGCAAATTTAATTGCCCATCGGTCACGGGAATTTGAAAACGGTCCTTCGCTCCGTCCCCCGTCATATTGATGACCTGATACACTCCCTCGGCGGCAACGCTCGCTCGGGTCGTATTCCCTAGCGTGACCGACACCTCATATAGCCCTGAGGCAAGGTCCA
Source organism: Paenibacillus maysiensis (assembly GCF_000520815.1). Taxonomy (GTDB): domain Bacteria; phylum Bacillota; class Bacilli; order Paenibacillales; family Paenibacillaceae; genus Paenibacillus; species Paenibacillus maysiensis. The sequence continues at coordinate 12,962 of NZ_ASRY01000138.1, forward strand.
CATCAAATGTATTCCCGCTTTTCGTACCGGTCGTCAGAAACCGTACCGCATCACTAGCGACACCAGTACCCGATGCTCCCACATTGCGTACGTTCTCGGGTGTACGAAATCCGTAACCGCGGGTCGCATCATATCGCAGGGATGCGTTCACCCCGGTATAGCCAGATTCCACTGGCCCCGCGCCAAAATCAAATTTGTAATCGCCAGCCGCTCCATACGCAGGCGTAGTCCCATTCAAGCCCGGCGTACTACATAATAAAGCGACCAAAAGCATACTGGTCATTCCTTTCATCCACTTCATATCATCATTCCTCCTTCAAAATGTAGAATAACCTAAGGACCTTTCAACTCTTTTTTGTAAGCGCATACAAAAAATTACGTTCTTTTACCTCATGGATACAGGTTTGCACCCATTTTATTCCTATGCAGGCAAGGGCCTGCTTATTCATCCGATCACTCCCTTTCAAATCAATCGCACTGTTGAATATTATAGAATAAATGTATATATTATTTAATTATTCCAATGTGAATAAGCCCCGCAGATATTCACCTGCGGAGCCTCGTACAGAAGGAACTTTTTTGAAATTTAATTCATTTATAACATTACATTACATTAGTCTCCAACCAAAATACCATCGAAGCTCTCTGGACCTACCCGTATCGTACCCAGCAGGTTCGAAGAAACAAAAGCGGTGTACACCAACTGTGGCGTAATCGGCGGGTTAAAGTCATCAGCCGAGAACGCGATGACCTGCGGAGCCGTTATACTCAAGCTAAACGTAGACGTTGCCGAGTAAACGATAGGATCGGTTGGCAAGGTCCCTCTTACAATGGTGATCGTAATTCCTACTAAAGCGAGTGGCAGTTGAACCGACAGAGTCCCTTTAAGCAGAACCCGTGCCGTGCCTGTAATTCCCAGTGTGTTTAATCCGATCTGTCCAAACAATTGCGGCGTATTCAAAACGGTGATCGGAATGGAAATAGAGTTTGCAAATGAGGCGTTTTGAGATATTCTTCCATCAATAAATGTTCCCATGGTTTTTCCCCCTTTCTCTACCAGATACTCATAGTCTATGAAAAGATGACTTATATGCTTGGACTAAATAACTTGCTAAACACATAACTTTCTCTTTATAGGCGAATGTACAGCCCTTTCCCTGGCCCCATGAATACACTAAACCAACACTGGGAAAAGGAGCGATGTAATGTCTAGGTTTAAAGCCACCTTAAGGGGGAGTCATGAAGTACCTCCTGTCAGAACAAATGCCACGGGAAATGCGGAGTTTCATTACCAAAAGGAACGTCGACAATTAAAATTCGAACTTACTGTACGCAACATTTCACGGGTAACCCAAGCGCATATTCATCTGGGACGCAGAGGTGAAAATGGTCCGATCGTAGCTTTCTTGTTTGGCCCTTCAAAATTTGGAATCACTGTCAAAAGAGGCGTTGTTAGCGGCGTGCTGCGTGCATGTGACCTCGTTGGTCCACTCAGAGGCAGAACCATTTATGATTTAGTTTGCCAAATCAGAGAAGGCAATGCTTACGTTAATGTTCACACCGTTCGGTATCCAGATGGAGCCATTCGCGGACAGATCAGACGTTGCAAGTAACCACCGTATGACGAAAATTAAATATGAAAAAGAACTTTCATAGCCACCTTGAAGTGCTTACATGCACCTTTCGTGTGGATTGAAGGTTCTTTTTTCTATTCCCCGTCAATTCTTAACAAAAGTTAAGAAGTTCATAAGCAAGGAAGCTGCCAGTGAATGAGGAATGGTTGCTCAGCGGTATCCATACGGTCAGGACGGAATGCGGGCGTTTGCCAAGCTGGATTCGTTAAAGGAACGTCCGCATGCCATCATGACAACTAACGATTTTGTGGCATGTGGTATTATCTCAGCCGCCCGCAGTAAGGGCTGGAATGTTCCGTACGTTGTATTGGCAGTTGAACGGTCAGTCTAAATGCTAACTCCACCTATAAACTAGCCCATTAACAACGTATAAACGATTCCGGGTCCGTGTACACCGATAGTCAAATCATTTTCAATATCCGACGAACGGCTGGGTCCAGTAATAAAATGAATCCCTGCGGGCAGTTGCTCGCGCCCGACTTCGTCAAAGCGGCATAAAATCTCACCCAGCCGTGTTCGTAAGCGCTCCACCGGCAGGATAATGATCAGTACGGTAGGCAGCAGGCTGACCGCACGGCCCTTCTCCGGCGAGGATAGCACCGCCACCGATCCGGTGTAGGCAGCGGCTTCGTCGGCGATCACGATGCCGATATCCGCCTCGGCGGCGCGGGCCTTCCAGTCCTCGACTGGATCGGTGTTCCACACCGATAGACGGACTTCCGGCAGCGCCGATTCCAACCGGAGCGCATCCAGGTCCGGCTCATTCTGCCGGACGATATAGGCCGCTCCCAGCTCTCGCGCCTTGCGCGCGATCCAGTCTGCCGTATGCTCCAGATCCGGCAGACGCACGACATGCCCGCCAACACTGGTAAAGTTGGCGGTAAACTCTTCGATGCGCTGCTCCGAGCTCCATTCGAATTCATGCCAAAATGCAGGTGCACCGCGAAACGGCTGCACGGGCGGCTCCGTCTGTCGCGGACGCTTGAGCTTCGTTGCGATGCCATCCATAAAGCGTACCTGCTTGGCGCGGGATTCCGCTTCCATTTGATGGAGCCACGCTTCATGGGCCACCTTTGTTTGCGCAGAAGGTCTATTCTGTTCACTCATGCTGCCTGCCTCCTTTACTTCTATCCGCCAAAATCTTCTCCATTCGGCTATGGACATCCGATTGCATCACGGTGCGTTCTTGCTCCAACTCATGCTCCAGTGTTTTCCATTGCTGACGGAAGGATTTTTTCGCCAGAGTGGGAGCCACACGGTACGTATTCCAGCCCTTTAACGGGCCAACCTTAAGGGTGATTTCTCCCTTACGGACGACCGCTTTTTGGGCAATCTGCCCAAGCCGAATCGCTGCTGCGAATCGCTTCGAGCTGGAAACCACTGTCGCGAACCCCTTCATCCCCGCCGTTTCCAGCTTATCTCCTTGTCCTGCCTCCACCTTGCGTCTACGCAAATAAACCAGCATATCATGCAGCGGTATTTTGACCGGACAAGCTTCATAGCACGCACCACACAGGCTGGATGCACTCGCAATGTCGTTCCACTCTTCGATGTTGCCATGCAGGGCAGGCGTAAGTACTGCACCGATAGGGCCGCTATATGTCCCACCATACGCATGTCCGCCAATGTGACGGTAAACTGGGCAGGCGTTCAGACAAGCCCCGCAACGAATACAATTCAGCAGCTCCTGAAACTCAGGATTGCCTAGCTGAAGCGAGCGACCGTTATCTACGATAATGATATGCATTTCCTCCGGCCCATCGGCATCTTGACTACGTCGTGGGCCTGAAATGCCGGACATATACATCGTCAGCTTCTGTCCGGTAGCGGATCGTGGCAGCAATGTAGCCATAACCTCCAGATCCGTCCATGATGGAATAATCCGTTCCATACCCATCAGCGTAATTTGCGTTTTGGGCAAAGTGGATACCATCCGCGCATTGCCTTCATTTTCAAACAGTACCATGGAACCCGTCTCCGCGATGGCAAAATTACAGCCTGTCATGCCAATATCCGCCTCGAGAAACTTTTCACGCAGCTTCTTGCGGACAAAACCAGCCAAAATCGTCGTATCCGCAGACAGCTCCTCCCCCGCTTCTTTGGACAGCAGTTCGGCAATTTGATAGCGGTTTTTGTGAATCGCCGGAATGACGATATGGGATGGGGCCTCTCCTGCAAGCTGAATAATATATTCACCGAGATCACTTTCAATCGTCTCGATATCCACACCCTCCAGCGCCTGATTCAAGTGTAGCTCCTCCGACACCATCGACTTGGATTTAACAACAGACCTGGCCTGATTGTGGGCAGCAATATCCAGCGTAATCCGTACGGCATCTGCTGCTGTATCGGCAAAATGGATATGCACCCCGTTGCCCCGGGCATTGTCCACAAACAAGTTCAAATAATAGTCCAGATGAGCAATGGTATGCAACCGAATTTGGCGGCCCCGCTCACGCCATTCCTCCCAATTCCCATGCTGCTCTGAAGCCGCCTGCTTGCCGTTACGCAAACGCTCCGTTGTGAAACGAACCGCATTCCGCAGAAAATCGTCGTTCAAGGCCAGCTCGGCGCGTTTTTTGACCTTTTGGCTCATCGAATGTGAACGTACAGCGGTCATGCGTGCTTCACCCCTTCGTACAGCAGCTCAGCCAGATGCATAACCCGAACTGGCTCTTTCCGATACCGGAGATTTCCGGCAATGTTCATCAAGCAGGCCATATCCAGTCCGACCAATACCTCGGCTTCCGTCTCCCTGATATGGTCCACTTTTTCAGTCACCATCGCTCCCGAAATATCCGGCATTTTCACCGCAAAAGTTCCGCCAAAGCCACAGCAATCCTCGGCAAAAGGAAGCGGCACCAGTTGCAAGCCCTTTACGCTGCCAAGTAGCTGCATTGGCTCCTCCTTCACGCCCAACAAACGGGTACCGTGGCAAGACGGATGGTAGGTTACGGTATGCGGAAAAGACGCGCCCACATCGGTCACGCCAAGCACCTGCACCATAAATTGCGTAAACTCATACGTCTTCTGCTCCAGCCTTCGTGCGGAGTCCAGCCATTCCGGCTCATCCTTGAACAACTCCGGGTAATGATGAATCATATAAGTGCAGGAACCGGAGGGCGATACGACAAAGTCGCTGTCGTCAAACGCTTTCAAAATCGTTTTTGCTGCTGCCCTCGTTTCATCCCAATAGCCGCTGTTATAGGACGGCTGTCCGCAGCATGTCTGCACCTTCGGAAAATCCAGTTGAACACCATATCTGGCAAGCAAGCGCGCCATCGCTTCCCCCACCTTGGGATAAATCGCATCACTCAGGCAGGTAATAAATAAAGATACCTTCATACGGAACACCCCTTCCGTCCATAGAATAGCTATACTTTATAACTGAAAAGTTACCTTTGGTGCCACTGCGTAGTCGGATGGTGCTTCCCATCGCCACCGCCCCCGGATTTCTTGAATTAAGCCTTTCATCAGGGTAGAAATCCGGGGACAAAAGCGACCGCTACCGCTTGTACAGCACCATTCCGCCTACTCCGTTTTCGTGTACATTTTACAAGTTCATCTTAAATAGATAGTAAACGCTTTCTAATTATTTTAATGTTAAACCATTTGCCTGTGGAACGTCTGATCTAGTCTGTCGGCATTAGGGTTGAACCGACACTTACTCATTACAATAAAAATTCATTTTCGGAGGATACCAGCGGAGCGGTTCATTTGAATCTGGAGAAGCGTCAGCGCTCGCCTAAAAGCTTTCCAAAGGAAAGCTCTCATCGTTAGCATAAGCTTGCTGCGGGATTCTCATCTATACATGTTCTACATCATCAAAGAATCCCGCTGCAACAGCGATCGTAAGATCAAATGAAACGCGGAGC
>NZ_ASRY01000139.1 GCF_000520815.1 Paenibacillus maysiensis
GTAAGCTTCGGAATGCTGCCAAACGGCATAATCTTTGTATTGAATACACAGTGGAGCCAGCTCCTCGCCCCGATACAGACGGCTGAACTCGTCGAAGAGCAGCGCTGTCGAAATGCCGTCCGAGACGATATGGTGCATATCGAACAGCAGAATGTGGCGATCCTCGGCGACTTCGATCAGGCCGATGCGAAGAAGTGGCGGCTTGGTCAGATCAAACGGGTGATAGTAAGCTTCCACCACTTGGTCCACTTCCTGCTCGCTCGCCTGGAAATAATCAACAGCAAACTCCACCTCGTCATAGATGCGCTGGACAAGCTCGCCTTGAACCTGCTCGATCCCGGTACGCAGCGTCTCATGGCGCTGAATCAGCGCCTGGAACGCGTGCTCGACGCGCGTGCGGTCCAGCTTACCTTCGAGAAGAAGCGCCGCCGACATATTGTAGCTGCGCTCGGCCCCGTCAAGCTGGCGCAGGACGTACAGACGCTTTTGCTCGGATGAAACCGGATAGTACTCGGCCTCAGCCGCCTTTGTAATCTCATACGTCTCCTGCTGCCTTAAACCGCCGATTCTTTGGGCCAGTTGTTCAATCGTGGTGTAGCGGAAAACTTCCCGCAGCGGAACCTCGACTTGCAGCTCTTTCCGAATCTTGGAAACAAGCGTGGAGGCCCGCAAGGAATGACCACCCAAGTCAAAGAAATCGTCTTGGACTCCAACTCGCGCAATACCCAGCACCTGCTGCCAAATGAGAGCAAGTCTTGTTTCCAGCGTTGTACGAGGAGCCACATACTCACGGCCTGCTTCTACCTCTCCGGTCGGTTCAGGCAGCGCTTTACGGTCAATTTTGCCGTTCGGCGTGAGCGGAAGCTTATCAAGAGACACCAGCCGGGCCGGGACCATATGGGCCGGCAGCTCTTGCTTCAATTGGGACAGCAGATCGCTCAGCTGCAAGGAAGCATCCGCCGCCACGTAGCCGCACAAATACTTTTGCCCCTGCTCATCCGTACGGTCGGTCACCACAGCCTGCTTGACGCCCGGGAAACGCAGCAGGGCCGTTTCAATTTCGCCGAGTTCGATCCGGAACCCGCGAATTTTCACCTGATAGTCGATCCGGCCGATGAAGTCGACGTTGCCGTCTTCCAGCCAGCGGGCCAAATCGCCTGTCCGGTACAGACGTTCGCCCGGCACAAACGGGCTGTCCGCAAACTTCTCGGCGGTTAGGTCCGGACGGTTCCAGTACCCGCGCGCCACCCCGGCGCCGCCGATGACAAGCTCGCCCGGAACCCCTACAGGAACCGGCTTTAACGCGGCATCGACAATGTAAAACCGGGCGTTCAGCCAAGCTTTGCCGATCGGCACATGACCCGACGGCGGCAGCTTATCC
>NZ_ASRY01000140.1 GCF_000520815.1 Paenibacillus maysiensis
TGCAGAGAAGCTGGAGCACTTCGTGAATGGCGGCGGGGAGACCGAGGGTTTGTACTACGGCCAGGTCAAACGGTATAAGGAAGCGCTGGCACTGTTTCGGGCGGACGAGGATACGGGGCAAGCGGTGGAAGCGTGGATGCGGAAAGGGAAAGTGGCGAAGGTGCTGGAGCTGTGGGTGAAGGGCTGGGCGGTCGATTGGCGGAAGCTGTACGGGGACAAGCGGCCGCAGCGGATGAGCCTGCCGACATACCCGTTTGCGCAGGAGCGGTGCTGGGTGCCGGAGAGCGGGGAGGCGGCGCAGGCCGGAGCGGGGCTTGCCGCGCTGCATCCGCTGGTGCAGCGGAACACGTCGGACTTCGCAGGTCAAAGCTATGCGGCGGTGCTGACGGGAGAAGAGCCGGTGCTGAAGGACCACCGGGTGAACGGGAAGAAGATGCTGCCGGGCGTGGCGCAGCTGGAGATGGCACGGGCGGCGGCGACGGATGCGGCCAAGGCGTATATGGACGGGAGGACCGGGATCCGGCTGCGGAACGTGACGTGGCTGCGGGGCCTGACGGTGGAAGACGCGGCAGAGACGGTGCGGATCGCCCTGACGCTGGAGGCGGAGGGAGCGATGAGGTATGTCATCGGCAGCGGCGGATCCGGGGACGAAGAATCTGTGTATAGTGAAGGGGTGGCAGAGCTGGTGGAGCTGCCGGAGCGGGAACAGGTAAAACTGGAAGCGATACGCGGACGCTGCGGTCGGAAGGTGAGCAAAGAGGCGTGCTATGCGGCGCTGGAGGAGCTGGGCCTTTCCTACGGAGCGAGCATGCGGTCGGTCGTAGCGGTGTGGACAGGAGTGGACGAAGGGCTG
>NZ_ASRY01000141.1 GCF_000520815.1 Paenibacillus maysiensis
TTGCTCCCGCTGGAGAAGCTGATCCCGTAGCTCTCCCTGATGAGGCACAGCCAGCTCAGCCGCTGCGGTCGGCGTTGCCGCACGCAGGTCGGCCACAAAATCGGCAATGGTGAAATCCGTTTCATGTCCAACCGCCGAAATAACAGGAATGACCGATGCGTAAATGGCGCGCGCAACCGCTTCCTCATTAAACGCCCACAGTTCTTCCAACGAGCCACCACCCCGTCCGACGATCATCACCTGAACCTCCTGCATACGATTCATGGCTTCAATTGCCTTGACGATCGAGGGAGAGGCACCTTTTCCTTGCACAAGCACAGGATACAGCACAATTCCAGCCTGCGGGTATCGCCGTTGAAGCGTAGTGATAATATCACGCACAGCCGCTCCAGTCGGTGACGTAATCACACCAATCGTTGCCGGATGAGCAGGCAGATTACGCTTGCGAGCAGTATCAAATAGCCCCTCTGCATCCAGCTTTTGCTTGAGCTGTTCATAAGCGAGGTAGAGGCTTCCTATACCGTCAGGCTGCATTTGAGTCGCATAAAATTGATATTGTCCATCCCGTTCGTACACGGATACGTTTCCCCGGGCAATAACACGCGTACCTTCTTTGGGTACGAAGGGAAGCCGCTGATTATGGGTCGCAAACATAATCGAACGAATGCGGCTGCCCTCATCCTTGAGCGTAAAGTACATGTGACCACTCGAATGATGCGTAAAGTTAGAAATTTCTCCGCGTATCCATACGTCGGACAGTACCTGATCCGATTCCAGTTTCATCCGGATATAGCGATTCAGGTCCTTAATAGAGTAAATACGCTGTTCAGCCACAGGCAACCGCCCTTATGCCAAACCGTGCGACCGCTTGGCCGCTACGAGCGTATTCTGCATGAGCATAGTAATCGTCATCGGACCTACACCGCCGGGAACAGGCGTAATCGGACCAGAAACTTGCTTCACGCTCTCAAAATCAACGTCACCCGCCAGTTTTCCGCTCTCCAGACGATTCATGCCTACATCAATAACCACTGCTCCGGGTTTCACGAACGAAGCATCAATAAAGTTGGCTTTGCCAATGGCAACAACTAAAATATCCGCTTGCCGACTCAACTCGGCCATATTGGCCGTACGAGAGTGACACATGGTCACCGTAGCATTTTCGCGCTGCAATAACAGCGATACCGGCTTGCCCACGATATTACTGCGACCAATGACCACCGCATGCTTGCCTGCAATTTCTACCCCGGTACGCTTGATCAGCTCAATGACTCCAGCAGGAGTACAAGGCAGGAGGCTATCATCACCGATAACCAGATTCCCCACGTTCACAGGATGGAATCCATCTACATCCTTCTCGACTGCAATAGCGTCAATGACTGCTTTTTCATGAATGTGCTTTGGCAACGGAAGCTGTACCAGAATCCCGTGAATATTACTTTGGTGATTCAGCTTGTCCACCAGCTCCAGCAACGCTTCCTGCGAAGTATCTGCTGCCAACCGATGTACCTCGGAATAATAACCGAGATCATGACATGCCTTTTCCTTGTTTCTAACATACACCTGAGAAGCAGGATCTTCACCTACCAGTACGACAGCCAGTCCAGGCTGAAAGTTGTGCTCCTTCAGACGGACGACCTCCTGCTGAATGCCTGCGCGAATATCCTTAGAGATTTGTTTGCCATCAATGATCGGTGCTGACATGTTCAACCACTCCCCAACCTGAGTAAAATAATCTCAACTTAAAACCGTGCTTTCAGTTGCTCCAGCTCTTGTATAATCCGTCCCAGAACACCGTTGACAAATTTACCTGACTCCTCGGTGCCAAAATGCTTGGACAATTCAATCGCTTCATTGACTGCGACTTTAGCAGGCACATCCTCACGGAAGATCATTTCATATGCCGCCAGTCTCAAAATTTGGCGATCCACGCGTGAAAGTCTGCTGATCTGCCAGCCTTTAAGATAATCCACCAGAAGTTTGTCAATTGCTTCCTTGTGTTCCCAGGTACCCCGCACATGCTCCAATACGTAAGCCCTTAACACTGCTGCATTTTTGATGACGACTTCCGCTTCGTTATCCTCTGCCGCTTCCTGGAGCAGCATATCTACTGCCGCTGCTGCATCCACTTCATTCATTTCCATATGGTACATGCTTTGTACCGCTATTTCCCTTGCTAGACGTCTTTTCATGCCCTGCCTCCTACGCTTGCCTGTATCTATTTTTTCATTTTAACCAATTCCACAAAAAAACCTGTGAACGCATCCTCCAAAACGTTGGGCGCAAAGAAGCTACAGCTCTATTTTTGGAGAAAGCGTATCACAGGGTTCATTTAAAAGGACGCCAACGCTGCGACAGCCAGTCGCTCCATTCCTTCCAAGGGAGGAGGGAACCTAGCGCTGAGTCACTACGTCTTCCTAGCGTATATCCGATGAACACCATCAATGCAAAGAACAACATATTCCAAAAGCCTGCCCACAAATAAATAAACCCGAAAAAAATGCCGGCCGTAATTCCCGTGATCCGGCCCTTGTAACTTCCCCATATTTCTTTCCAGGGCATCAGGGAAAATCACCTCTATTCCACACGACTCTTAAAGCTTGGTGACTGAGAAACATTGGCGATGTACACAGACACATTGGACACAGGAATTCCCGTAATTTCTTCCACATGGTCGTGTACCCCCTTTTGTACCTCGGAGGTTAACACCGGAATGGAGCTTTCCCCGTCTACAACCGCCCGAATCGTAATATCAAGTCCCGATTCCAGCACGCGAATACGTGCTTTAAGGTCCTGTATCCCACGAAATCTGGAGGCCGCTTTGAGACACAGATTTTCGATGGTATCCACTGAAATCTGAATGTCACCGTACTCCGTTCGTTGATCTATAGAATGCTGTACCGTTTGGTTCCGGCGAATGGAGATATAGAAAACCCGGAGACTCAAAAGCAGCAGCACTCCTGCAATAATCAGGCTGGTAAACCACACAATCCGTTCATCCTGAATGCTTAAGGCATACGGAATGGCCCCGCTCAGGAGGAGGATGGCGAGAATGGAAATAATTCCGATACTTAAGCTGTACAAGAACAGCAGAAGTCTGTCCATAACTTTAGCCACGAAACGCACAGCCTCCTTAAATTAGAGTAAACCCTCGACCCTTAAGGGTCGGGGGTTTGTACAAAGTATCGCTCTATTTAACCCGTCCGGCGCCCAGAACTTCCGGCTCTTCTACTTTTTCGGCACTTTTGAATTGAACATCATGAATTTGCACGTTCACTTCAACAACATTAAGACCTGTCATAGTTTCAATAGAACGCTTAACATTGTGCTGAATAGCAGCAGCCACCTCAGGCAGACGGTTACCGTACTCGATAATGACGGAGACATCTACAGCTGCTTCACGCTGTCCGACTTCCACTTTTACACCTTTGGATAAATTTTTGCGGCCCAGCAGTTCGGCAAATCCGCCTGCAAATCCACCACTCATTCCCGCTACGCCTGGCACCTCAACGGTTGCCAGTCCGGCAATGACTTCAATAACCTCCGGGGCAATCTGAATCTCCCCAATTTCTGTACGCTCGAATTCGGTTGGCACTGTGCTCATACCTTCAACACCTTTCGGTAAAATAAGTTTCACTTCAGCTTTGGATTTCAAAGCAGACATGCTCACTTATTATCCATACTATATCATTTGGCGTTCATTATGACAAACTGAGGAAATATACCGATTAAACTTCGTTTTCCTCCAAAAATTTAATATCAAAATCGCCCTTGACGAAGGTCGGATGCTCCAACAAACGTTGATGAAAAGAAATCGTTGTTGGTATGCCTTCAATAGCAAACTCGGACAGAGCCCGCTTCATTTTGGCAATCGCTTCCTGACGTGTAGGTGCCCACACAATCAATTTGGCGATCATGGAGTCATAATAAGGAGGAATGCTGTAACCCGGATAAGCTGCGCTGTCTACGCGTACCCCAGGACCGCCTGGAGGCAGATAAAATCCGATTTTACCCGGTGCAGGCATAAAATTGCGATCAGGGTCCTCGGCGTTAATACGGCACTCCATCGCCCATCCACTGATGGTGACTTCTTCCTGTGTAAAGGAAAGCGGATGCCCTTCAGCGACCAAAATCATTTCCTTAATCAAATCCACACCGGTAATCATCTCCGTTACGGGATGTTCTACCTGAATACGCGTGTTCATTTCCATAAAATAAAATTGATTGTCCGGTCCGAGCAAAAATTCCAGCGTTCCCGCACCGGAGTATTGTACAGCCAAAGCCGCACGAACGGCTGCCTGACCCATTTCTTCACGCACATCCTGCGAAAGTACAGGACACGGAGCTTCCTCCAGCAGCTTCTGACGACGGCGCTGCACAGAGCAGTCCCGTTCGCCCAGATGCGCAACATTGCCATGCTTGTCCGCTATGATCTGAATCTCCACGTGCTTCATACCGGTCAAATATTTTTCCAGATATACACCCGCGTTGCCAAAAGCTTTTTGCGCTTCCTGCTGGGCGGTAGTGATTTGTTGAATAAGATTATCTTCATCCTCAGCGATACGGATACCTTTACCACCGCCACCTGCTGTGGCCTTGATAATCACGGGATAGCCAATATCGCGAGCAATGGTAATGGCATCCTGCAAATCCTCCACCAGCCCGTCCGAACCGGGAATGACCGGAACCCCGGCATCCTTCATCGTCTGCTTGGCGACAGCCTTATCCCCCATTTTGTTAATCGCTTCTGGAGAAGGACCAATAAACGTAATATTGCAAGATTCGCAAATTTCAGCGAAGTCGGCGTTTTCAGCCAAAAATCCGTAACCTGGATGAATCGCATCACATTCAGTCAATGTCGCAACGCTCATCAGGTTCGTAAAATTCAGGTAGCTGTCCTTGGACAGCTTCGGTCCGATACAGTAAGCCTCATCTGCGAGACGCACATGTAACGAATCCTTGTCGGCTTCCGAATATACGGCAACCGTCGAAATATTCATTTCGCGGCAAGCGCGAATGATACGAACCGCAATTTCTCCACGATTCGCAATCAATACTTTTTGAAATGTCATGACTTTATCCTCCCTGGGAGCAGTCTGGCTGAACCCTCAAAAAAGGGTACAGGCAAGCGTCTTACTCCGGTTTCACAAGGAACAATGGCTGGCCATACTCAACCAACTGTCCGTTTTCGGCCAAAATTTCCACAATTTCGCCCTTCACTTCAGCTTCCAACTCGTTCATCAGCTTCATCGCTTCGATAATACACACCGTTGTTTTCTCGCCCACTTTGCTGCCAATACTCACATACGGAGCCGTATCTGGGGATGAAGAGCTATAGAAAGTGCCTACCATCGGAGATACGATTTTATGTAGATTGCTTCCATATTCCTTGGTTTCCCCAACAGATGTATGTCCTGCATCAGACTGTGCTTGTGGATTCGGAATAGCAGCCTGTGGTGCCACTGCATAAGCAGGTGCTGCCATAGGAGCCTGTACCGTAACAATCTCGCTTTTGCCCGGTTTACGGATCAACAGGCGAGTTCCTTCATTTTCAATTTCAAGCTCATGTACAGACGTTTCATCCACCAGCTTGATCAATTCCTTAATCTCGCTTAATTTGAACATCTCTATTAATCACTCCTTCAGCATTTTGCCGGTTGCTGATAACATTGTTGAAACAGCTTTATGTATTATATCACAATCATTAAAAATAGAAAGAGCCCGGAAATGTGCAGAAATCCGGGCTTTTTCTCGATTTTTGTCTTATTGTGTAACATACTGGACGCTGATCTTGTCCTGTGTTACATTCAATTCTTTCATGACTTTATCGACAATTGTTACCGCTTGTTTAGCATCCAGTTTTTCACTCAGAACCACTACCTTGTATTTATCGGCATCTTCCTCGCGGACCACCGCATTGGCGAACTGCTGCTGAAGCTCTTCCTCAATTCCGGTGATTTTCGCCTGTTTGTCTTCCAGCACATGCAATTCTTTTTGTGCTTCCGCGGCTTTCTTAGCAGTGCTATCGTTCATTGCAGTCGTCAGCTCGTCATTTTTCTTTTGATTTGCCACATCCCGCTCCAGTAAGTAGTTGTCGATAACGGCAGCGGCTGTAGGCTTCGCGGCTTGTTCCGTTGCCACCTGATCGAGCACCTGCTGGTCCGTTTTCGCGGTGGATGCTGTTTTATCGTCACTTTTTGACGTCGTATCCGGCGCGGTAGCGGTAGTATTTTGATCCGATTTAGCAGACTCTGTAGCCGGGGCAGCGGCCGTATCTTTATTTTCGCCTGTAGTAGATTCGGTAGCAGGATCAGTTGCGGCAGCCGTGTCCGTCTTCTCAGAAGAGGCAGTACCCTCTCCGGTTACTTCTCCATTGGTCACCACTTCATTCACTTTCAGCTCGTTCAGTTGCTCTTCTGCCTTGCCTGTTGCTTCCTCGGCGGTATCCTGCTTAACCTTGCTCACTTGCTCACTGTCCGCCACAGGCGGGTTAGCCGGGCTGGAGTCCTCCGTAAACAGATAGTACGCAGACAGCACGACCATTAAACTCAGCATGGACACCAGCCAAACGGTTTGTCTTTTGTTATTCATGTTCCGTCCTCCAATATCATTAAATTAGGTTTTTCATTTATCTCTGTTTATGATTTCAATCTATCCCTGCTTACGCGGGACAACTGAAATTTTATAGGAAGGGACATTAAGCCCTTTCTGTACGGCATCCACAATCAGCTGCTTCACGGTAGGGTTTTCTGCTCCCATCGCCACAACCAGAACTCCCCTCACCTGCGGCTTTACTTTTTTGGTAACAATTGGGGTGTGCTGGCCTCCTGACGATTCATAGGTGACAATCTCTCCATCGCGTGTATATTGAGTGGTATGTCGCTGACCGCCATTGGCATCCGTCTCGTTATTTTCTTCCTGCATATCCTTCACATTACGCTGTACGATGACTTCCTCGGTGGAATCTACCGTAACCATGACATCGACTGTCCCTACACCAACAATCTGTTCCAGCATCTGCTTCATATTATCTTCGAATACCTTCTCAATTCCGGCAAAGGAATTTTCCTCACCCGCCGTTGTCTGAAGGGCGGGTTCATTTTTCATCACGCCAGGCGGCTCCCGCCCCACGTTTTCCGGGTCCACCTTTTTCACATTAACGAACGAATTAAAAAGCATGATCGCGACCCCGATAAGACCGAGAATAAGCAGCCAGCGAAATGAATTGAACCTTTTGGGTCCGTCCGCCCCGCCGCCCATCCATTGCTCCAGCTTTTTCATCCATTTGCCCATTTCTGCTCACCTCCTGTTACCATTCATGTGTACCGTCCTGCGAAGAAAGCACCTGAACATTTTTGCTGTCGATTCCCCATCTTTCGTGCAGTAGCCCCGTAATTAGACCGAAGGTTTGCGTGTCCGCTATCTTTTCACCATCAAAGGTTTCCGCACTGCTATTGGCCCTCTCCGGCGCTCCCTTCTCTTGATCTGATGTTTTTGCAGGGATTGGCTCTACGTGGATATTTACTGCTTTTTCAGCTACAGGCTCTACCATAATCGGCTTGGAGTCCGCACCTGGCGGATGATTCGTGCTTTTCTCCTCACGTCCAGCCTGCTGCTTCGCCAGCTTAACCACTACAGATTGAATCCCCGTTCCAGCCTCCAGATTCGACGATTCCTGCTTCATCTGAGCAAGCGTAACCTGAACCGATTGAATCGCTAACCCGGTATTTTGCTCCAACTGTCCCCTGATTTCCTTGGCGACCTCTTGACCAGCCCACTGCATGGAACTTTGCTCCTGCTGCTGCTTCAACTTGCTGCCTTTTGCCAAAATTTCCTCCAATGTCGGTTCGTTCTTACCTGTCTCCGCTTGGCGCTGAAGATCAAACGCGCGTCCCAGAAGCTCGGAAGGACTGGTACTCAGCAAACGCACGACCGGAGAGAGTAGCGTCAGTAGAATAAGCAGGCTGAGTACAAGCTTGACATACCTTTCCATGGAACGGCTTGGCAAGATCATATCGATAAAAGAAGCCAGCAGCACAATCAGCACCAGTTCCTTAAGCCAGCCTCCCAGCCAGGTCACGTTACTCCCCTCCCCCCGTTTGATTGTCGATCATTCACTCACCTCATCATGACCGTCATATTGCCTGCCGCGAGCATAATCGTAATCGCAAGGAAGGACATTAACCCCACTGCCGCCAGCGCTGCGAAGACATAAATCATGCTTTTACCGATTGCATCCAGGCATTCCACAATAGGCGTATCTCCCAAAGGCTGCATAATCGCTGCTGTGACTTTATAGATCAGGGCCAGTGTTAGAATCTTGAGGGCAGGAAAGGCACATAGGAACAGAATAATGATGACTCCCACCAGCCCAATGGCATTTTTCACGAGCAACGAAGCCGAAATGACCGTATCTGTCGCATCTGCCAGCGCCTTGCCCACCACTGGAACAAAGCTGCCTGTAACATACTTGGCCGTGCGGATCGTTAATCCGTCAGTAACAGACGACGTTAATCCCTGAACCGAAATAACACCCAGAAAAATGGTCAGCAGCACCCCCAGCACCCCCACTCCGACGTTGCGCAGCAGATCGGCTAATTGGGTCAGCTTGTATTTGCCTGTCAATGAGTTGACCAGATACAACACCGCCGAGAAGAACAGCAGCGGAAACACCAGCGTATGAATGACCGTCCCGACCGTATTGATCATAAATACAATTAGCGGGTGGGTGACCGAAACCGTTACGACGTTGCCCATCGAGGCCAACATGGTAAACAGCAGGGGCAGCATCGCCATCATAAAGTGAATCATGCTGTCAATGGCTTCCTTTGCATAACCAATCGCCACACTAAAGCTGTTAATCGCCAGGATGATAATGACCATATACACAATCGCATAGGCGACTTTGCTGACCTGATTACTTTCAAAAGCACTTTGCAGTGTTTCCAGCACCATACTCATAATGCTGAGCATGACAATGGTGACGAGCAGCTTGGCATTGACCCGGATTTCGTGGATGAAAAAGTCGGCTATGGCGCTCAATACACCCTTAATGCTGAACCCTTCACCGCCCGGAAGCAGCATGTCCATGAAGGAAGGCGTTTTCTGATCGGGGAAAAATCCGCCGTATTGCTGCATCAGCCCGTCCCAATAATGCTCTACCTCATCTTTGGGCATCTGCTCCGCCTGTTGTCTGATCCATTCATTCGTAGGTGTATCTGCAAAGATAACCGCAGCCGAGGCACACCAGAGGCATAGTAGCAAAATGACCACCACTTTGAGATTCGGCATGCCCTCCAGCCTTTTCATGGCATCACCCCCTCAGGCGGGCATCAGCTTCAGAATCGTGTCAATAATTATGCTGATAATCGGGATTGCCAGCACCATGATGAGCACCTTTCCTGTAAGCTCAATTTTGGAGGCAATCCCGTCTTGTCCCGCATCCCGAACCACCTGCGCTCCAAATTCGGCAATATAAGCGATACCGATAATTTTCAGAACGGTTTTAAAATAAATCATATCCATGCCCGATGACCTTGCCAGACGCTCCAGCACAGCAACCACGGACCCAATCTTGCCAATCAACAGTAAAAAAATGACGATTCCCGCAGCTGTCGCAATTAGAAAAGCAAACATCGGCTTCTGTTCCTTAATGACCAAAATAAGAACTGTGGCAATCAGGGCGAAGCCGACCACCTGAATGATTTCCATGTGTCCACCTACTGAAAAAGAAAGATAGATTTGATCTCTTGCAGAAGGTTATCCAGCATTCGTACCACCATGAACAGCACTACAACAAAGCCGATAACCGTTACCCAGTGGGCCATGTCTTCTTTGCCCATTTGCTTGAGTACGGTATGAATCATGGCGATAATAATGCCAATTCCGGCAATCTGAAAAATAGCGTTCACTTCTAAATTCATTCGAGCACCCCGCTAATAGATCAAAATGACGATCAATGCTCCGATCAGCAGTCCCAGGCTTCTGCTCATGCGCTCGTATCTCACCTGATCCGCCTGTGCCTGTGCTTCCTCATGAGTTAGCTGCTGGATGGTTAGCGCAATGTGCTTGATCTGGTCTTCACGGTCGCTGGTTCCGAGACTGTAAGCAAGCTGCCGCATCGCTTCCTTCTCGGCCTGCTGCATGCTGGAGCGGCTCCACGAGGCCTCAATCGCTTTATGCAGGCTTTCTCTGGCGGTCAGCCCAAAGGAGGGGTGCATCCAGTGTGAGGCTTGCTGGAATAAGGTTCGCAGCGGCTCCCGCAACGGCTCTCCCGTCTTGGCAAAAGCATCCGGCAGCGGGGACACCCCATAGGAAACCTCAGTGGTCAGCCTTTGCAGCGCGAGAATCAGTTCTCTGATCTGCCGCGGCCTCAGTGCATACTGCCTTGCCCGCTGCCAGCCCGCCAGTGTAGCGGCAAGTATAACCAAAGCGGCTCCCAGCAGCTTAAGCATAGGAAATACCTCCGTGCTGCCCTTCTCCGGGCAGCGTCAGCCTACGCTGCTTGGCATCTGCCAGCCGGAAGGAGACGCCCCGGCTCGTCCGCTCCAGCATGACGTAAAGCTGAAACAGCTCCTGCCCTGTCGTCAATCCGGCAAATGCAGGCCGGGTCGCCATTTCAGCTACATCGCGCCCATGTGCGGAAGCAATGACTGCAATCCCCGCATGGAGCGCTTCACGCACCGCCTCGGCATCCTCTGGTCGTCCGATTTCATCGACGATCAGCACATCTGGCGACATGGAACGAATCATCATCATCATGCCTTCTGCTTTCGGACATCCATCCAATACGTCGGTTCGAGGTCCGACGTCAAAACCGGGGATGCCCTTGTGACTGCCGGCAATTTCCGAGCGTTCGTCTATGATGCCTACCTTGAGTCCGCTTCGTCGTCCCCCGTTGCTTTCCAGCCCACCGTAGCTTAGTTGCCGGGCCAAGTCCCTAAGCAGTGTTGTTTTGCCATGCTGAGGTGGGGACAAGATGAGGGTGTGAAGGATTTTACCGGACTTCCGATCCGCTACATAGGGCAATATACGATCCGCTATACCGGGAATTGCCCGGGCAATTCTTACATTAAAGCTGCTAATATCCCTCAAATGCTCCACTCGCCCCCGGCTAAGGACAGTTCTTCCTGCCAACCCGATCCGGTGCCCCCCAGGAATGGTAATAAACCCTTTGCGAAGCTCCTCCTCCATGGTGTACAGGGAATGATTGCTGATAAAATCCAGCAAACGGTGGGCATCCTCCCGGTCCGGCTTATAGGCTTCCATATGGTTCAAAGTCAGCCGACCGGCGGACGTTACAAAATGATGTTCACCATTCGTATTAACTTCCAGCGGCCTTCCTTCCCGGACCCGAATTTCTTCCAGTTGCTTGAATACCGTTTCCGGAAGCTTTCCGAGTATACCGTGCAACGGTTCGGGAAATAACTCCAGCCATTCCATACCGATGCCGCCCCCTCCACAGTTGTCCTTTTTCTTTAAGACAAGTCTATGGCCGACTCTCGCTTTTTATGCCGAAAATATATTGAAAACCTAGTCGTTAATTTCAAAGCTCCTATCGGCTTTCTGCAAACATATTCCCCGCCCTCTAAAGCCCCTTCTGGGAATCTTCATAAATCAAAAAAGGCACCCCGAAGCCTTGACCGCTAAGGGATACCCTGGAACAAAAACAATAGATTCACACTAAAAAAGAGGCTGCCATTCAGCCTGACACTCGCTGAAAAGACAACCTCTTAACCTATTGCTATATTCTATGATTATCAAACTATAAATAGGAGGCGCAATATTCCCATTCAATTACCGACGATCCTGAGGTCCACCCACAAATGCTTGCTCCTCAGTATCCAGATTGTACGCTGTATGCAACGCCTGAATGACCTCATGGAGTTTGCCTGCCTCAATCACACACGATACCTTGATTTCAGATGTGCTTACCATTTTAATGCTCACGCCTTGGTCTGCTAGCACAGCAAACATTTGCGCTGCAACCCCTGGATGGCTAACCATGCCCGCTCCTACAATGGATACCTTGACGAGGTTTTCCTCAGACGTCACTTCACGGTATGGAAGCTCTAGGCGAATGCTCTCCAATGTCTTCAAGGCTGCTTCACGATCCGTAAGAGCCACTGTAAAGGAAAAGTCTGCTTTGCCAGCCTCAACACCACTTTGTACAATAATGTCTACATCAATTTTGGCTCCCGCCAGCGTTCCGAATACTTTCGCCAGTACACCAGGAGTGTCGGCTACGCCCAAAATACTGATTCTTGCTACATTTTTATCATAAGCAATCCCACTGACTACCACGCCCTGCTCCATTACTGCATCCTCCTTTACGACCGTTCCTTCATTATGGTTAAAACTGGACCGCACAATCAGTGGTACCCGGTTATGTTTCGCATATTCTACCGCACGTGGATGCAATACTGCCGCACCCAGATTGGCTAGTTCCAGCATTTCATCATAGGAAATTTCTTTTAGCTTACGGGCAACCTTTACGATTCGTGGATCTGTAGAATATATGCCATCCACATCTGTGTAAATTTCGCAAGCATCCGCCCGGATCGCCGCCGCCAGTGCAACCGCCGTCGTATCAGAGCCACCACGTCCCAGCGTCGTAATATCTCCTTCAGCAGACATCCCCTGGAAACCCGCAACCACGACAATCTTATTGCTGCTTAGTGCATCCAGTACCCGCTGAGGTTGGATGTCCGTAATTCTCGCTCGACCATGCTCGGATTCCGTACGGAAACCAGCCTGCCATCCTGTAAACGATACCGCCTCATGTCCCAACTGTTGAATAGCCATCGACAACAATGCAATCGAAATTTGCTCACCAGTCGTCATCAGCATATCCAACTCACGTGCAGGCAACTGCTCATTCAGCAATTTGGCCTGGTCGATCAGTTCGTCAGTTGTGTCTCCCATTGCGGAAACAACAACTACACATTGATGCCCTTCACTCTGTTTCTCAACAACGCGTTTTGCCACACGTTTCATGCGCTCCGTATCACCGACGGAACTGCCTCCGAATTTCATGACATACAAAGACAACGACATTCACTCCCTCAGACTCAGCAGTATGTAACCTTGAGATGGCACAACCGACTTTGAACGTGACATCCTACGGCATAACTTTAGTACAGTATAATACGAAAGTGCTGTGTGGAGCCAATGTTTTTTAATAACAGTTGTTCATAGCAAAAAATCCCCTGTCCTTGACAAGGACAGAGGATATAAAGAAGCTAGGCCATTCTATGCGCGGGAAATGTATTTACCATCGCGTGTATCAATCAGCAATACATCATCCTGGTTGATAAACAAAGGAACCTGAACATTCAGCCCTGTTTCAACTTTAGCATTTTTGGTAGCACCTGTAGCAGTGTTGCCTTTAATACCAGGCTCAGTGTCAATAACCTTCAGCTCTACGCTGTTAGGCAGGTTAATCCCAAGAATTTCACCATTATAGCTAATGATGTTTACATTCATGTTTTCTTGCAGGAAGTTAAGTTCCCATTTCAGTTGATCACTGGAAAGTGTGAATTGATCGTACGTTTCGTTGTCCATGAATGTATGCTCATCTGCGCTCGCATAGAGGTAAGACACACCACGATTTTCAATTTGCGCGCGGCCAATCGTTTCACCCGCACGGAATGTACGTTCAACAGTGTTGCCGTTACGCAGGTTTTTCAGCTTGGAGCGCACGAATGCCGCACCTTTACCCGGTTTTACGTGTTGGAAGTCCAGAACTGTAAAAATATCTCCGTCTACCTCGACGGTCAAGCCTGTTTTAAAATCATTAACGTTAATCACTAAAATACCCCTCCTACAGGACTGTTATCGTTATTAAACGACTGTAAATTCTTTGCTTGAATGTGTTAATACCTTGATGCCGCTATCTGTAATAACGATATCATCCTCGATCCGTACGCCGCCCAATCCAGGTACATAAATACCTGGTTCAACTGTTACAACCATGCCGGGCTTCAGAATATCATCGCTTGCCTTCGACAGACGCGTCGATTCATGGACTTCCAGACCTAGACCATGACCTGTGCTGTGTCCGAAATTGTCTCCATAACCATGGCTTGCAATAATATCCCGAGTCAGTGCATCCGCTTCACGGCCCGTCATGCCCGGCTTAATATGTTCCAGCGCGTGAAGCTGCGCCTTGAGCACAATATCGTAGATCTCACGTAGCTGCGGTGACAAATCCCCTTGCGTGGCTACTGTACGTGTCAAATCGGAGCAATAGCCATCCAGCAACGCACCGAAATCAAACGTAATCAGTTCGCCCGCTTGTACCAGCTTGGAGCTGGCTACACCGTGAGGCAGTGCCGAACGAACCCCGGATGCCACAATCGTGTCAAATGAGGAAGACGTAGCTCCCTGCTTGCGCATGAAGAATTCCATTTCCAGATCCAGCTCACGCTCGCTGACACCCGGTTTGATATAAGGCAAAATGTGTGCAAATGTAGCATCTGCCAAATCCGCCGCTCGCTGCATCACTTCCAGCTCTTCCGCATCCTTGTACACCCGCAGCTTTTCAACAATTCCCGATACCGGAATTAATGTAACAGGTGACAAATCTTCGCTGTAAGCTTTATGCGTCGCAACAGATACATGGTCCTGCTCGAAGCCTGTTTCACCGATCTGATGGGAGGACAGCAACTCTTTCACCGTTTCCATGACCTGCGCAGCATGTTGTACCACCGTGAAGCCTTCCGCTTGTTCGGCAGCCTGCGTCATATAACGAAAGTCGGTCAGCAGATAGCTGTGAGATTCCGTAATCAGCACATACCCCGCCGAACCGGTGAAGCCTGTCAAATATCGGCGGTTGACAGGGCTTGTGATCAGTATAGCCCGCAGATCATGCTCGCCCAGCGCCTGCCGCAGCTTTAACACCCGGTCATTCTTCATCTTTCATCCCGCTCCCCTCTGTCAAATAACCAAATGCTATTTTAACACAGGCGATAGCCGCTTGAGAAGTTTTTGTTACGCTCAGTCCCCTGCTTTCTCAGGCTCGCGCTTTCTCTCGTCCGTATACTCAACAGCAACGGTGTATCCGATAAACAGTCCCCACAGTATAAACACGCAAATTTCCGTATATATGGAATCCCAGGTCAAACGATGGAGCGGATTCATCATCCCGAGCTTGGGACCTGTCAACACGAATAAAATAACCCACCAGACCAGACCGTAAACGATGCCAGGTACAGGCCCCTTATATCTACGAAACATCAATGTGTACACCAGTGACACTACAACTGATAATGCGATGAAAAACAGTAAACCCACCAAATGTCCCGCCGTCGTTTTCATGAACGAATGCTTGAAAAAAGGCTCTGCCAAAAATCCCGGTGCGACTACCGTAAAATGCAATGTATAAAACAACCAGCGCAGTAATCCCCAGAGCAAGCCTGCAAAAAAGCCCAATTCGAGTGCAAAAGGAATAAGAGGCGTATGTATTTTGCCCGACTGCTGCCTGCCTCTACGGCTGTTATTATTGTTATGGTCGCGTTGATCCTGAGATTGGCTAGACTGCTCCTGATCATGGCCTGCATTGGGTATGGAGTAGGTTTCGCTCATGTTGTTTGATCCCCTTTCAAGATGCAAAACTTTTTCCATGCTAAAAGGATGACTTTTATTGGCGCATGAAGAAGGCTGCATTTCCGATGGATTCGTGCATATCCATTTTGCTAGGTAGTATGCTCTGATGGGGATGAGTTTAACACTGAACTTGATGAGTTGTTGTTACATGATGAGGGGGTTGTGTGGCGAAGACTGCTTATGAATTCTACTACGTGTGTATGTGGCCGCTACGCGAACGGATCATTCTTCCGATCGCTGTTGCCTCCAGATTTCTGATTTATACCCCCAAGGGTAGAAATCCGGAGGCAAAGGCGGACGCTATCGCTTCTTCAGAACGATTCCGTTCTCTCCACTGCTTTATGTGGTTAAGCCAACTTTTTTGCTTTTCACCACCCACAACAAGCATTAGAAAAGAAACGTATTTACGTTTATTATTCAACACTCAAAAGCTCTGAGTCTATAAATTCACATCCCTTGTTAAGGTTAAAGCCAGTAAAATCGGACTTTTAGTAAATATTGATACAGGAATTTTACTACGGAGGCAAGAACTTCGCAAATTGTTCCCAACCGTAAGGCTTTTAAATTCGATACAAGCTAAAAAGGACTAAAAGCCTTCTGGCTGTAAGGCCAACTAGATTTTCACTCTAAAATAGAGTTTGGAAAAATCTTACTCTCCCCAACCAAGGCAAATCGAGAGGTAGGTGGTAGCGGAAAGCTCGGAATCGTCCTAAAGAAGCGGTAGCGTTCGCCTTTATCCCCGGATTTTTACCATTACATCTTTTACAAAATCAAAAAATCTGGGGGATAACAGCGATCGGAAGGATGATCCGAGCTTGGAGCGGCCTAAATACCACCTCTCATTTTCCCCCAACTAGATATTCCCTTCCAAATTCGATACAATATATAAAAAGCACGTGTAAAGAGAGGTGAGGCGGTTGTCACAAGCATCCAAGCCTGTAAGCTACGGTGGTCAGGCAGTCATTGAAGGTGTCATGTTCGGCGGCAAGCGTGTCAATGTCACGGCAGTTCGCCGCAAGACTGGCGAAATCACATATTTGGAAGTACCGCGCAAGGAGCAATCCTGGGTGTCCAAATTTCGCAGAATCCCATTGTTACGGGGGATTGTAAGCATCATCGACTCCAGCGCCAAGGGTACAAAGCATTTAAACTATTCAGCCGATGCCTACGCCGATGATGAAGTGGACCCGGAAGAACGCGCTGAACAAAAGAAAAAAGAAGAATCTCGCTGGAGCCTGAGTATGATGATCGGTGTGGCGGCGATTGGGATTTTATCCTTTTTATTCGGCAAAATTGTGTTAACCCTCGTTCCGGTTGTCGTAGAGGACTTCCTGTTTGGAAATTTATTTCACGAGCAGATTTTGCATAACCTCGCGGAAGGGGCGATTAAGCTAATTCTGCTATTGGGTTATTTGTGGGGGATTTCCCAAACTCCGTTGATTAAGCGACTGTTCCAATATCACGGAGCGGAACATAAGGTGATTACCGCATATGAAGCAGGTGAAGAACTAACTCCTGCTAATGTGCAAAAATACAGTCGTCTGCATTACCGTTGCGGGAGTAGCTTTATTATGCTCACGGTGATCATCGGGGTACTCGTATATTCCCTGTTTACGTATGATAATCTGTTGGAGCGTATGGGACAGCGGCTTTTGCTGCTTCCAATCGTGCTGGGGCTTTCCTTTGAATTTCTCAAGCTGACCAATGCCCTGCGGGAGATTCCGGTACTCCGTTATTTGGGATACCCCGGTCTGTGGCTGCAACTACTGACAACCAAAGAACCGACCGATGATCAAGTAGAGGTATCCATTGCTTCATTCAAGCGTATGCTGGAGTTGGATGCCGAGTTGGAAAATGTACCTGTAAATGAGACCTTTAACAGCTCGGTCCTTGATCCTGTGAAAGGATGAGTGAATGATGAACAGACATGCGGTTATTTTCTGGCTTACCCTTGCCTTGGGCGCATATGGGATTGTGGATATGGTATGGAGAGGAAGTTGGGGCTTTCTTATGAATTTATTGATTCCTGTCCTTATTTTTGCAGTTATATTTCTGCTGTACAAATACTTGCCAGGACGACGCCCCCGTACTCCCAAGATTAAACCCTCTGCACGCACTATGGCCAAAACAGCAAATACACGCAAGCAGCAGACTACAGGCAAGCGCAAAGCGTATCCTTTTCATGTTATTGAAGGTTCTAAGGGCAAAAATGAAGAAGAACAACCTAAATATCATTAGTCGATCACATTCTAACATGATACACAAAGGAGCCATCACCCGCGTAGTGAAAATGACCGGGAATGGCTCCTTTTTTGATTACACCTCCAACTAACAAGTTATTATTTCATGGCATACATCGTATCCTTCATTAATTGATACTTGTTATACTGCTGTTGGTAAGATGTGATGCTCCATTTGTGGAAAAAAGCGTCTCCTGCCTGCACACCAGAATCATACAGCAAATTGCTCTGCTCAAGAGAAATGTTGAACTGTGCTGTGCGAATGCCCAGCGTCGGGATTTTAATCGTCCGATATCGATTCTCCTGCTCAATATAACGCTCATCATGCGCTGATAGCATCGTATCAAAAATAGCTTGCAGCATCGTCAACGGTCCCCGTATATAAGAAACCTTCGTTTCGGCTCCCGTTTTGCCTACCATCTGAAAACCTACTGTTGGAATAGTTTTAGCCTTTTGCTCGTTTACAGGCTCATCAAAAAGCCATAAAGGCAGATTACTTAACAATGCCCCATCGACTACAAACACAAATTGCTGTGAGAATTTTTTCCCTCTCGTGTGCAAAGGATCAAGTCTTAGCATAACGGGGTCGAAAAAATATGGGATGCTTGTGCTCATCCGAATGGCCTTGGCCACCTCCAGTGAAGAGGTATTCATACCGAAACGTTTGATATCCTCAGGAAGCACCAGTATGCGTCCGTTCGTTATGTCTGAAGCAATAATGCGCAGCTTGCCGGGAGGCAGATCCGCGAACGTACGCACTCCCTTGGCAAGCAATAGCTCCCGCACCCAATGCTCCAATGCTTCTCCGGAGTACAGTCCTTTTTTAAGAAAAATACGAGCTGCCGGTCCAACCCATTTGATGTTAAACACCGGAGAACGCCGTAACAAGCTGACCAAGGGGGTTTTCTCGATCACGGCTTTCATTTCATCTGCCGAATATCCTGCCGCCAACAAAGCAGCTACAATAGCACCTGATGATGTACCCGCTACGCGGTTGAATACAATTCCATGCTCCTCCGCAGCCTTAACTGCACCCGCCAGCGATATACCCTTAACCCCTCCACCCTGGAACACAGCATTGATCAGCATAGATCAAAAAACCTCCGTTCTCTTGGGAGTAAGCAGTTCTACTGCTTATGTATGAGAACGAAGGCTTATTTAGAACCTATATGACCCAGTTTACATAATTATTGATAATAATTTTGAAGTAGCTGAATGAGTCCGTACGGATTTTTCCGTAAATGCTGTGCGCTAAAATAAATATCCCCTTTAACCTGATTGTAATTCTCGTTCAGCTTGAGTTGCTTAATCAACTCTTCGGCGGATTGCCAACCCTTTTCAGGAGTGCCGATTTTATAGGGGGAATGTCCGATGTACAGCTTAACATCTGAATTTTTGACCTCATTGGACCACCATGCCACAAGCTTGTCATAGCCAGCAGCCGGGAAACCGATACTCCAATAAATCTGTGGAGCTACATAATCAATCCAGCCTTTGTTAATCCAGGTACGTACATCCGCAAACGTCGTATCATACGCTGTAACTCCAGCCTTGGTGTCTGATCCGGTCAAGTCTTGAGACTTGTTGCGCCACACACCAAAAGGACTAATCCCGAACTGCACCTTGGACTTGCTTGCATGAATGCTTTTGCCCAGATCACGGACAAAGCTGTTCACATTATCTCGCCGCCAGTCGCCTTTGTCAGAGATTTTGTTAGCGTTATACGCTTTAAAGGTCGCATTATCATCAAAAGTGCCGCTGTATGGATAAAAATAGTCGTCTAAATGAACACCGTCAATATCGTATCCATCCACAACTTCCATAATCGCATCAATGACATGCTGGCGAGCAGCAGGAATTCCCGGATTGATGTAGAGTTGACTGCCATTCTTAACGATCCAATCCGGATGCTGGTTAGCCACATGGTTTGCAGCTAAGCCACTGGTCGTTCCTGTAGAATTGGCGCGGAAAGGGTTAAACCAGGCATGAAACTCCATCCCCCGCTTGTGCGATTCGCTAATCATAAATTTCAAAGGATCATAGCCCGGATTTTTCCCCTGGGTGTTCGTCAGGTACTTGCTCCATGGCACAAGATTGGACGGATACAGCGCATCACCGCTGGCCCGGACCTGAACAAAAACCGCATTAATACCCATCCCCTGCAAATCATCAAGCATTTTGGTAAATTCCTGCTTTTGCTTCTCGGTGCTGCTTCGGGCGGCAGAAGAAGGCCAATCCCCGTTAATCGTAGAAATCCAAGCCCCGCGCATGGAAGTCGAAGCTTTCACTTGCACGACATTTCCCTGCGAAGAATTGGAGCTGCCCTCATTGGTTGAAGTAGACGGAGAAATGACGCTCGCCTGCTCATCATCATCGATTCCCTGATTCGTACCTACACTTCCCTGATTATCAGGTGTGGACGTATTGGAGCTGGAACCGCCACCGGAAGATGTTGTTCCGCCTGTGGAGGCACCTTCTTTACCACTACTTAACGTAATGACTCGCTCTGTAGCCTGCCAGTCCACTTTTAATCCCAACTCTTCCCCAACAAAACGCAGCGGCACCATGACTCTTCCGCTGGTCATACGCGCAGATGCGTCCAATCGAACTGACTTGCCATTCACCGTAGCACTCTGTCCGCCGTTCTCCATAGAGATGTTTTTATCCTGCGCTGTGATGGTTACCGCACCGGACGATGCTGACCAGTTGACTTGAGCGCCTAATCCCTCACTAATCACTCGTAAAGGCACCATCGTTACGTTGGCTCCTTGCACAATATACGGTGACGCATCACTTTGCAGCAATTGCCCGTCCAATATAATTTCAATCTCTCCGTTTGGAGCCGCTTGCGCTCCAGGCACCACTGCCGTCTGCACCGCCAGCAGTAAACCCGCAGCCAGTGTCCATGTTTTCTTCCAATTCATATGATTACAATCCTCCGCTAACCCGTTAATTTTTAACCCTGTCTTGTCCTGCTATATAATGGATAGACGCTAATACCCGGGTATTTGTTGCGGTAGGGACAAATAAAAAAGCACCTGTCCTTACGGACGATGCCTGTCAGGAATCACCACTCAATTCCTTGTGTATATCGTGAAGCTGGCGCAAACGATCTTCATCCCGGCGGAAATATTCGACCAATGTCTCAATGCGGGTGATGGAATCCCAGCTTAAATGGTGCTCAATACCTTCCACATCTTTATAGATCAGGTCTTTGTCGACCCCAATCATATCCAGAAATTGCTCTAGTAACTGGTGGCGATCAACCAGCCGTTTGCCGACCTTTTTCCCTTTGGGTGTCAAAATTAATCCCCGATATTTCTCATATACGAGATAGTCGTCCTTATCCAGCTTCTGGATCATCTTGGTAACGGACGAAGGATGAACCTCCAGACCTTCTGCGATATCTGAGACACGGGCATATCCCTTCTCATCAATCAGTTGGTAAATGCGCTCCAAATAATCTTCCATGCTTGGCGTTGGCACTTGTTTCCCTCTTTTCTGTTATTGAACGGGCGCTTACCGCCTTCATTTCCTGCGTTGAACCTACATATGTAATGATACATGTTATCATTGCCTATTGGCAAGTCTCATCCCCCCGCTCACAGCTATTGCCACGATTTGTTCAATTTAAGCAGGGCACACTAATAGCGTCCCTGTATCGTTCTCCTTATGGCATGAGTTAGAGTTGGACACCCAAGCTACTACTGGATAATTTATTCCTGAAAGGAGCGTTACCCATGTCCACGCTTGAGCGTACTCCTGTCAAAACCAAAGGAACCAAACCGTTCCTGCCTGATCTGGTATTCTTCGAGCCGGACGCACTGAATTATCCCAAGGGTCAGCGTATTATGGAATGGGTAAAAGTCAAAGACATTCCGTATCGTATGACCACATCCCATAACCGGATTACCAATTTACCGGGCGAAACCGAAGTTGAAAAATATAGAATGGCTAAAAAAACGCTGGTCGTCGGTATTCGCAAAACGCTAACCTTTGACCAGTCCAAGCCCTCTGCTGAATATGCCATTCCCATTTCGACCGGATGTATGGGACACTGCCACTATTGTTATTTGCAAACGACATTAGGGGCAAAGCCGTATATACGCGTCTATGTCAATACCGATGATATCTTATCGGCAGCTAAAGGCTACATCGAGGAACGTGCGCCCGAAATAACTCGTTTTGAAGCAGCCTGCACCTCTGATCCGGTTGGTTTGGAGCATATCACCGGATCGCTCGGAGAACTGATTCGTTTTATGGCAGACGAAGAATGGGGTCGCCTGCGTTTTGTTACCAAATATCATCATGTTGATCCACTGCTGGATATTAAGCATAATGGACATACTCGCATCCGGTTTAGCATTAATTCCGATTATGTTATTAAACAATTTGAGCCTGCGACTTCGCGCTTCGAGGAACGCATTGAAGCGGCAGGTAAAATCGCCCGAGCCAGTTATCCGCTAGGCTTTATTATTGCGCCGATCATCTGGTATGACGGCTGGGAAGAAGGATATGGCGAGCTGCTGCGCAAATTGAGTGAAACCTTGCCTCAGGATGCCACAAATGATCTGACGTTCGAATTGATCCAGCATCGTTTTACCAAAACGTCCAAGGCTGTGATTGAGAAGCGTTATCCAAAAACCAAGCTGGAAATGGACATGGAAAAACGCGAGAAAAAATGGGGCCGTTGGGGACAGAACAAATACGTTTATCCCGATGAACAGCAAAACGCACTGCGAGAATTTATCACAGAGCGCATTTTTGAACATTTTCCATTAAGTCGTATTGAATATTTCACATAACCAGCATCCAATTCGGCGCTATCCGCTGTAAATACAGCGTTACATCCGTCATATGATCTGTTACTAGTAAAATCCCGGTAATGATCAGCAGTATACCGCCTGTTTTGACGATAATTGACGTGTAACGCGAGGATAGACGAACAGAGCCGGCCAATAAAGCCAATGCAAAAAATGGAATCGCAAAACCAAGCGCGTAGCCTGTGACCAGCTTGAACCAGGTATGATGCTCTACTGCCGCCAAAGCGATAATAGCTGTCAGCATGGGACCAATACAGGGAGACCAGCCTGCCGCAAATCCGATTCCGATCACAAAGGAACCGGCATAACCGGCAGGCTTCCATGTCCAGCGAAGCTTATGCTCCCGCATCAAAATCAAAGGCCGTACCACGCCAAGAGATACCAGCCCCATCACTAAGATCAATAGCCCCGCAACTACCCTTAGCGTATCCTTATAATTGCCAAACCATTCTCCAAGCAACCCTACACTTGCACCCAAGGAATAGAACACTACGGAAAAGCCCAGTACAAAAGCTAGGGTATGTCCCATCGTACGGTAACGCACCTCAGCCTTATGCCGTCCTTTGGCCAGCTCGCGTGCCGACATCCCTGTCATATAAGATAAATAAGAGGGGTACAGTGGCAAACAGCAAGGTGAGAAAAAAGAAACCAGTCCCGCTATGATCGCCAGCCCGGCGTTAACATCCGTCATCAGCATTTCCTCCCGCCTGTCTTAAGTAAACACGAGCAAACAAGCCCTATTACTAAAACATACGTGAGGAAGCAGCCAAATATGTTGCAACCCCAAAAAGCGTATGCCACGGCGTACAAGCCGAAAGACATACGCTCATGACGAGCTTTATTTATTTTACAATCGCGCCATTAGGCATGCTTTCCGGTACTGTAGCTAGCGTAAGCTGATCTCCGTGCGATGCTGCCAAAATCATTCCTTGAGAAAGTTCCCCGCGCAGCTTCACAGGCTTGAGATTGGTCACACAAATCACCTTGCGTCCAACCATGTCCTCCGGCGTATAGAACTTGGCAATGCCTGATACCACCTGACGTTGCTCATAACCAAGATCAAGCTGAAGCTTCAACAGCTTATCGGCCTTCTTCACAGGCTCACAGGCGATAACCTGAGCGACGCGCAGCTCTACCTTGGCAAAGTCTTCAATACCAATCTCTTCCTTCGCCTCTGGCGCTTCTTGGCCCTCCTCCGCCGCATTCTGCGGTTGAACCTGCACAATAGCTTCCTCCGCCTTCTTGCCGCCCGTCATCGCTTCCACGATGAAAGCAACCTCCTGCTCTGAATCCAGACGCGGGAAGATGGGATTGCCTTTGACGAGTTGCGTTCCTTCCGGCATGCGACCAAACTGCTTCCCGCTGTCCCATACAGTCAGTTCGCCTTCCTTGATGCCCAGTTGTTCCCAAATTTTATGCGGGGCACGGGTCAAGAACGGTTGGAGCAAAATAGACGCAATGCGCAGGCTTTCTACAAGATGCACCATAACGGATGCCAGCTCACGGCGCTTGTCCTCATCCTTGGCCAGGTTCCATGGTTGTGTTTCGTCAATATACTTGTTGCTGCGACTAATAAATTGACTAATCGCCGTCAACGCCACGGAAAACTCCATGTTTTCCATTGCTTCTTCCACTTTACTGTAAGTCACTGTTGCCATTTCTTCCAAAGCCCCGTCGAATGCTGTTACATTCGCTTCATAAGCCGGGACCTTGCCTTCAAAATATTTGTCTACCATCGCTACGGTACGGTTCAACAAATTGCCCAGATCATTCGCTAAATCAGAATTGACCCGATCAACGAAGCTTTCCGGAGTAAAGGTTCCATCCGCGCCGAAAGGCACCTCGCGCAGCAAGTAGTAACGAAGTTGATCCAGACCATAGCGGTCAATCAGCGTTACAGGGTCTACGACGTTACCTTTGGACTTGGACATTTTACCGTCCTTCATGAGTAGCCAGCCGTGTGCAAATACTTTTTTAGGTAACGGGAGATCCAGCGCCATCAGCATGATTGGCCAGTAAATCGTGTGGAACCGTACAATTTCCTTCCCTACGATATGCACATTGGCAGGCCAAAATTTATCGTACAGCTCGGTATTGGAGGAACCATAGCCCAGGGCTGTAATGTAGTTGGAGAGCGCATCAATCCACACGTATACGACATGCTTCGGATCACCCTTCACCTTAACGCCCCAGTCAAAGGTTGTACGGGATACAGCCAAATCCTCCAGCCCCGGCTTGATGAAGTTGTTAATCATCTCTTTTTTACGGGATTCCGGCTGGATAAACTGCGGGTTCTCGTCATAAAATTGCAGCAAACGATCAGCATACTTGCTCATACGGAAAAAGTAACTCTCTTCCTTGACCAGTTCTACAGGGTGTCCGCTGTCCGGGCTTTTACCTCCAGCTACATTGCCTTCTGCGTCCTTCACCACGTCAACCAGTTGAGTTTCTGTGTAGTAAGTCTCGTCAGGAATGCTGTACCAGCCTTCATATTCGCCTTTGTAAATGTCCCCTTGCTTGAGCAAACGATCAAAAATTTCCTGTACTACACTCTTGTGACGCTCTTCCGTTGTACGGATAAAATCGTCATTGGAAATGTCGAGCTTCCGCCATAAATCCTGAATCCCTGCCACAATATCGTCAACAAAACGTTGCGGTGTTTTGCCAGCCGCACTCGCTTTCTGCTCAATCTTCTGACCATGCTCATCCGTTCCTGTCAAATAGCGCACCTCGTAGCCGCGCAGCCGCTTGTAGCGTGCCATTGCATCTCCGGCTACCGTAGTGTACGCATGACCGATATGTAGCTTGTCGCTTGGATAATAAATCGGTGTCGTAATGTAAAATGTTTTCTCATTGGACATGTGTATTGCCTCCTGTTTTGTTCACGGTAGCGAAATAAGACATGCTCCCTTGAATTTGGTACTCCAATTCGTGCTTTTCACACTAATTGGGCACAAAAAAGACCCCCGCCCCTATGGGACGAGAGTCACCTCACGCGTTACCACCCAAATTTCCTGTATCCTCGCAGACTACAGGCTTCACCGGTCACTCTGACCGCCCATTAACGCTGGATCACGCCTTTCCCTTACGGTCGTTCGCCCTATCACCATTGAGCTGGTGGCAAACACGCTCGAAAAAGGTTCCTCCAGGACCATATTCAGGCTTCGTTCCAGACCGGTTTGCAGCTAACCCCGGCTCTCTGTACTGGACGGTTGACCCTACTCATCCCTTCGCAGGAAAACATTATTACCCAAAATATAACCAAACGCGCATAGCTATGTCAAGTCAAGCCCTTCCCGGCACGATCAGCAAAACGATCTTCGTCAGATCTATTTGCCCTCTTTTTAGCAGGAGGCACCAGATCTACACCGCCTGGATGAAAGGGATGACACTTCGCTATACGTTTGGCGGCCAGCCAGGAGCCCTTGAGCGCTCCATGCACCTCCACCGCCTCCAGCGCGTACTGTGAGCACGTCGGATAGAAGCGGCAGGTCGGTGGCTTTAATGGTGAAATATAGGATCGGTATAACTTAATCGGAGCTTGAACCACTCTTCGTGTGGTAATCTTCATTTCAGTAGCCTACGTGGCTGTGAGTGTGACCGCTCGCCTGCTTGTATCCCCTTTTAGAATTGGCTTCTGCGTGCCCGTTCTTTCCCTGGCATTCCTTGCAATAGCCGAATATTTCAAACTTGTGCTCGACGATTTGAAACTGATCTATCGTATCTGTCATCTGCATCGGGCAGAAAGAGATCGGTAATGTTTTCTGACAGCTCAAGCAAATCATATGGTGGTGGTGATGATGCTCATTACAGCTCACCTTGAACTTCATTCCATCCTCAAAAGATACCTGCTCCAGCACACCCAATTCCTGCATTACACGCAAATTACGATAAACGGTGTCGAAGCTGAGTCCACTGTATTTTTTACCCATATATTCATAAACGTCTTTGGGGGACAGATACCCTTCATTCTCGGAAAATAACGTGGCCAGCGTCTTGCGCTGATCCGTAATACGCAGCCCCTGAGCGGACATTGTTGCGATAATCTCATCCTTTGTCAGCATGCGTTTCACCCTCCCCTGTCTGTAGTTTCAGGTTTTCTGATGCAGGCTTAGGCTTGCATCTACTTATTATACCACGATTAAAGTCAAAGTTATAAGAGATATTCGCGCTCTTGATAAAGAAAAAAGCGCTCTCCTGTACTGGAACCGAATCCGCAGCAGGAGAACGCCTTTATTCTGTAAGTGATCTGACTTTAAACGGTGAATGATGAGACCCTACGGTCTAAGCCGATAAACAAAACCGGATATTCATATTAATTTTTAATAGCTGGTAATGGCATAACTACTACGGAAACTGGCAAGTTACTACCCGCAGCAGCAGTGAAATACATTTCTACACTTTCCTCGATATGACCTGTACGATACAGTACACTCATCTCATTCGGAGCCCATACGGAGCCGTTCGTCGGGATGCCCACGACCTGATTGTTCACCATAGCATAGCCGGAGTATTCACCACCACGCGGGTTAAATGTAATCAGGGAATACGGCGCTACATGGTCCAGCTTGATTTTGTATACAACACCAAAGTTACCCGCATTGGAGGCAGAAGAACCGTCCAGACCATCCGTACCAATCAGGTTCGGGTCAGTCTTATTATCTCCAAGAACGATACGCTGAGCTGTTTTACCAACCTCTTCTGTATATTCAAGCGAGATATCGGAATTAGCGTATGTTCCGCGGTTATGAATTCCATCCTTCGGCAGTTTTGCCAAGGTAGGCATTACGGTAAGTGGATCTACATTTGCATCTAGCACAATAACTGTGTATTGGATCGGTTGATCTGTATACAGATCAGACAAGAGAGAAATAACCTGTTTTTGCTTAATTTTTTGCGCACTCAGATCCTGTAAAATAACGCGGCTTTCGCCCGGATTCAGGACTGTGCTGGAGCGTTTGCTTCCATCCTGCATAGATTGAAAGTACCGTTGGATCGAAATTTTACCCGCAGCGGTTGCAAACTCAGATGGTCCGGCAAAACCGGAATTTTCGACGTTCATATTAGCAGCAGTAATATTATTATTGGTCGCGATTACGTACATTTTCACATCTCGGCCCGTTTCATTCACATGATGGACGAGTACACGTGTGCTGCCTGATCCCATTTCCTGATACACAATCCCATCTTGGAATACACGTTCCGGGCTGTTAGCACGGATCAGAAGACGTGGTGAAGATGTACTGGTCAAAGGTATAGTAGCCATCGTGGTCACCTGACTGCCGTCCACACTGTATTTATCACCATAAGGCGTGAAGATTTTGTTAAAATCATCTTCGTTGTACAGCAATTCATTCGTAATTTTAATCGTTTCGCTTACAGTACCTGTTGCACCATGCTTATCAGTCACGGTCAGCGTAATGGTCACATCACCCGGCTCGAAAAATGCCAGTTTCTTATTCACCCAATCACGTTTGGTAATCGCATTTTCATCATCCGTACTCAGATCCGTAATCGTGATTTTTTCACCCATTTTGTATTCTTTTTTATCTGTTGTAAACAGAGCCACTGGCGGCTGATTCGGCGGTCTTACCGTAATCGTAACTGAGTATGGATCACTCCAGTTCCCTGCGGAGTCAAGAACGGAATAGGTAACTACATATGTACCTGGCTCCTGAAATACGTCCTGCTTGCCTTCCCAACGTTGATTCACAATCGGAAGACCTGTAGGAGAAGATTCCTTCGTCAAATACGTAACTTGGGTTTCGCCTGCATAGATATCTTTTTGCTGAACCGTGAAGGAAGCTTTAGGCTTTTGATTCAAATCCATAATAACCTGTTTTGTTATATTATTTACAGTATAAGGAATATTCAAGGCCTGTGTAATAGACGTCAATGGCACCATAAATACGTTCTTTTGCTGGAATGCCGGCCCCTTCATTTGTCTAGCTTCACCGTTAACCGTGTAAACCTTGCTGTCAGTCTTGAAGCGCAGCACGTTTGTACCTTGGGTGATAACGGTTTCCTTGGTAGCAGTGTCATAACTAAACTGTAATCCGACGCGGCTGACAAGCGAACGGATAGCTACATAAGAAACACCATTCTTGACTGTCATCGGCTGAGTCGCTGTATACACCTGTCCGTTTTGTTCCATTTTTGCGCTGTTCAAATACAAAATCAGTTGATTTGCACTCATGGATGTTGGAGAACCACCAGGATTGGTGATCGTTCCGTCTCCACCGTATACATCATTGGATACGTTCGATCCGTTGGTTGTATCCGTCGGCAAGCCAGACAAAGGATCATTAGATACGCCTGTGTTATCAGGTGTCACCGTGTCATTTTGTGTTCCAGTGTTATCTTGTCCCCCGATGCTATTCTGAACGCCGGAATCTGTGACATTGGCCTGAGCCTGCTGTCCGCTAACCGAATCGGTGGATTGAACAGTGGATACTGCTTCTGCTCCTACAGGGGCTACTGCGGCCACCTGAGCTACCGCAAGCGCGGTGAGCATGGTCCATTTCTTGAAATTCATTCTCTGTCTCCTTCTATTACCAAATTATTATCATTCCCGTAAAAAGTCATACTATTAGACGCAGCTGTTGTCCAAAAGTTGCTGGGAATTTTGCTGAACATGAAAAAAAGGGAACTTCCTCCTGTCACTGCAAGAAATTTTATAACAAAAAACCGCCGCCCCATCTGACCTGATGGGCGGCGGTTCATAACCAGAAAGTAATTTAAAGACCATTCAACATTATGACGAACTGCCGACGACATTTGTCCCTGCGGTCTCCATGCGGCCTTCTTCAATGAGACGGTAAGCCCGTTGAACCTCTTCTTCTGTGGGGGACGGAACCCCTTCCAGCGGATACGCCTTGCCGAGCATTTCCCACTTGTATACACCCATTTGGTGGTAGGGTAAAATTTCGAACTTTTCGACTCCGTTCAACGTTCCTATAAATCGACCCAAATTCAGCAGATCCTGCTCGTCATCATGAATACCCGGTACAAAAACATGTCTAATCCACATCTTGCGCCCTTGTTCAGACAACCAGCGTGCCGTACTTAGCATACGATCGTTGGACTTGCCTGTAAGCTTAATATGCTTGTCGTTGTCAATATGCTTAATATCCAGCAACACCAAGTCCGTTACGTCCAGCAGTTCTTGGATACGGCCTGCATCATTAAAACCGTTACTGTCCAGCGTCGTGTGCAAATTCCAACGTTGCTTCACTTCTTTGAACAGCTCTGCCACAAAATGAGCTTGCAGTGTCGGTTCTCCACCGGATACGGTCAAACCGCCTCCCGAAGAACGGTAGTAGGCTAAATATGGCTCAATTTCAGCCAATACCTCCTTCAGTGTCATTGGATTGCCCTCATTTAAAGCCCAAGTGTCCGGGTTGTGGCAATATTGACATTTTAACAAGCATCCTTGCATAAAAAGCACGAAGCGGATGCCGGGACCATCTACGGTCCCGAAGGTTTCCAATGAGTGTATGTGACCTTTCAGCATGTTGCATCTTCCTTCCCGCATCCGCTATGCGTGCGTCGTTATAATATATGATACGTAAAGCTTTGTTACATTGTACCGTGGAAAGTACGGTTAATAACATCCAACTGTTGTTCACGAGTCAGCTTGATAAAGTTAACGGCATAACCCGATACACGAATCGTAAGCTGTGGATAGTTTTCTGGGTGATCCATCGCATCCAGCAATTGTTCACGAGCAAACACGTTGACGTTCAGATGATGCGCATGGCTTCCAAAGTAACCATCCATCATGGAAACGAGATTCGTTTTGCGTGTTTCTTCTTCTTTACCCAGTGCTTTAGGCACGATGGAGAAGGTATTCGAGATACCATCCAGACTGTGCTCGTAAGGCAACTTAGCTACGGAGCTAAGGGAAGCCAAAGCACCTTTTTTGTCGCGTCCGTGCATTGGGTTCGCACCTGGTGCAAACGGTTCACCAGCCTTACGTCCATCCGGTGTTGTA
This sequence comes from Paenibacillus maysiensis, assembly GCF_000520815.1. Classification (GTDB taxonomy): domain Bacteria; phylum Bacillota; class Bacilli; order Paenibacillales; family Paenibacillaceae; genus Paenibacillus; species Paenibacillus maysiensis. Next base: position 30,663 of record NZ_ASRY01000141.1, read on the forward strand.
CCTGTTTTCTTACCGTACACCACGTTGGAAGTAATGGTCAGTACAGATTGAGTAGGAATCGCATTCCGGTAAGCTTTGTGCTTGCGGATCATGCCCATGAAGGACTCTACCAGTTCTACTGCGATGTTATCTACACGATCATCGTTATTACCGTAGCAAGGATATTCCCCTTCAATCACAAAGTCAATGGCGATGCCTTTTTCGTTACGGATCGGTTTAACCTTCGCATGTTTAATGGCGCTCAGGGAATCGGCAGCAACGGACAGACCAGCAATACCACAAGCCATCGTACGGACAATATCACGGTCGTGCAGTGCCATTTCAATCCGTTCGTAGCTGTACTTGTCATGCATGTAGTGAATAACGTTCAAAGTGTTCATGTACAGTTTTGCCAACCATTCCATCATTGGCTTGAAGCGGCTCAGCACTTCCTCGTAATCCAACACTTCACCTGTAATTGCAGGATATTCAGGACCCACTTGAGCACCTGATTTTTCATCCACACCACCGTTGATGGCATACAACAAAGCTTTAGCCAAGTTGGCACGGGCACCAAAGAATTGCATTTGTTTACCGATTTTCATTGCCGATACACAACAAGCGATACCATAATCATCGCCATAAATCGGACGCATCAGATCATCATTTTCATACTGAATGGAGCTAGTTTCAATAGAAACTTTGGCACAATATTTTTTGAAGCCTTCAGGCAATTTTTCTGACCACAGTACAGTCAGGTTTGGCTCCGGTGCAGCTCCCAAATTGTACAGGGTGTGCAAGAAACGGAAGCTGTTTTTAGTAACCCGAGTTTCTCCAGTAATGGACATACCGCCAATGGATTCAGTTACCCATGTTGGGTCTCCGCTGAACAGTTCATTATAGTCAGGTGTGCGCAGGAATTTAACAATACGCAGTTTCATAACAAAATGATCGACCAATTCTTGTGCTTGCTCTTCTGTCATTGTGCCTTCTTCCATATCCCGTTGAGTATAAATATCAAGGAAGGAAGATACACGTCCCAAGGACATTGCTGCACCATTTTGTTCTTTGATCGCTGCAAGATAGCCAAAATACACCCATTGGAAAGCTTCTTTCGCGTTGTTAGCAGGCTTTGAGATGTCGAAACCATGCTCAGCAGCCATTTGTTTCAGCTCGTTCAAAGCGCGAGTTTGCTCGGAAATTTCTTCACGCAGACGGATTACGTCTTCTTCCATTGAATCCACTTCAAGGCTTTTCAATTGAGCCTTTTTGTCTTTAATCAGGAAATCTGTACCATACAGTGCTACACGACGGTAGTCACCGATAATACGGCCACGACCATATGCATCTGGCAAACCAGTGATAATACCCGCTTTACGAGCTGCTCTCATATCATCAGTATAAGCGTCGAATACACCCTGATTATGCGTTTTGCGAATATGAGTGAAGATGTCAACAATGCTTTGCGGTACTTCAAAGCCATAGGCTTTGCAAGCGTCGATCATCATCCGGATTCCACCAAACGGCTGCAAGGAGCGTTTAAATGGAGCGTCTGTTTGTACACCGACGATTTGTTCTTTATCCCGGTCTAGATAGCCCGGCTTATGTGAAATAATGGTGGATGGCGTATTCACGTCTACATCAAGCACGCCGCCGTTTGCCAACTCTTTTTTGGTAAGATCGGATACAATATCCCACAGTGCAGTTGTGTTGGCGGTAGGGCCAACCAGAAATTCTTCGTTGCCGACATAAGGTAAGATATTGGTTTCAATAAAATCGTTGACGTTAACTTCTTTAGTCCATTTGCCTTTTTTGAAGCCTCTCCAACCAGATTGTTGCTCTTGTAATTCTCTCTCAATCACCGACATGTAAATCCCTCCAAATTGTTTGGTCTTCCGGACTTGTGATTTTTTTCACAATTAAATAATGTCTCGAGCCCGGCCTTTTCACCGATGTCTTACGCTCAGTGTCGGGACCTTTCTTACACCCTTATTGTAGAATAATGATAGAGTGTAGTATGTGACAAAAATCACAATACAGGTGATATTTATCACTTTATTTTTCCTAGCTTCACGCCCGTACCTTTGCCGTTCACCCCCCTTCCCAAACCAACAGGCCCTCTATATAGAGAGCCTGCGTTGGTATTGAACGGGAAAATGCTTAGTCACAAGCCTCTTCGTACCTATTATATTATTGGTCAAAACGTCCGTAGAAGGCATCACGGTATATATCAGCCAATTCGGTAACCAGCGGCAGCTTCGGATTCGAAGTTGTACATTGATCCTCAAAAGCGCGGTCAGCCAGATAATCCACACGCGATTCAAAATCCTTCGCATCAAAGCCGATTTGCTGGAACGATTCCTCGATACCAAGTGTTTTGTTCAGCTTGCGGATTGCTTCGATCAAGCTGTTAACCCCTTCTTCAGTCGTACGGGCAGGCAGTCCCAGTATGCGCGCAATTTCTGCATAACGCTCATCCGCAACAAAGTGCGAATATTTAGGGAACGAAGCAAATTTTGTCGGTTTTTTCGCATTATAGCGAATGACGTGTGGTAACAAAATGGCATTCGTACGGCCGTGGGCTGTATGATATTGTCCGCCCCATTTATGCGCAAGGCTATGGTTAATTCCTAGGAACGCATTGGCAAACGCCATCCCTGCCAGTGCGGAAGCATTATGCATTTTTTCACGAGCTAGCTTGTCGCCAGTCAGAGACGATTGCTCCAGGTATTGGAATACCAGTTGAATGGCTTTAATCGCCAGAGCATCTGTGTAGTCACTAGCCATTACAGACACGTAAGCCTCGATGGCATGTGTCAGAACGTCCATGCCTGTATCCGCTACAGCCGTTTTAGGCAGCGAATATACAAACACTGGGTCAATAATTGCCACATCAGGCGTCAGCTCATAGTCAGCCAGCGGATACTTCGTGTTGCCCTGATTTTTGTCTGTAATAACTGCGAATGACGTAACTTCCGAACCTGTACCCGAAGTTGTAGGAATGGCTACAAATTGCGCTTTTTGACCCAGACGTGGGTACTTGTAGATCCGTTTGCGGATATCCATGAATTTTTGTTTCAGATTGTTGAAATCAGTATCTGGGTATTCATAGAACAACCACATGCCTTTAGCTGCATCCATCGGCGAACCACCGCCCAATGCAATAATGCAATCCGGTTGGAAACGTCTCATCATTTCAGTACCACGTTCTACTGTATCTGTCGACGGATCTGGCTCTACTTCCGAGAACACTTCGATAGCTACTGGTGTTTGGCGCTGGTGTAAATAATGGATGACACGATCCACATATCCGAGTTTCACCATCATAGGGTCTGTGATAATGGCTACACGTGTGATATCAGGCATTTTAGTAAGATACTGAGTCGAATTTTTTTCAAAATAAATTTTGGAAGGTACTTTGAACCATTGCATATTCACCGTACGTTTCGCCACCCTTTTCACATTAATCAAGTTGACTGCCGATACGTTCGACGAAGTCGAATTACGTCCGTACGAACCACAACCGAGCGTCAGCGATGGAAGGTTGGTGTTGTAGATGTCACCGATCGCACCATGTGTGGAAGGTGCATTTACAATGATACGGCCTGTTTGTAAACGGTTTGCGAACCGGGCGATAACGTCCTCATCCTGCGAGTGAATAGCGGACGAGTGACCCATGCCCCCGAATTCCACGACTTCGGCAGCGCGTTGAATACCTTGTTCCGCATTTTTCACTTTGTAGCAAGCCAGTACAGGACTCAATTTTTCTGCGGACAATGGGTATTTCGTTCCTACCCCTTCAATCTCAGCGACCAAAATTTTTGTCCCTGCCGGTACTGTGATGCCGCTCATTTCAGCGATTTTTACAGCGGACTGTCCGACGATGGCCGGGTTCACTGCACATTTTTCTACATTAATAGCTCCCTGAGTGAGTTTAGCTGCTTCTTCTTTATTTACAAAGTAGCAACCGTTAGCGATCATCAATTTTTTCACTTGTTCGAAGATTGACTCTTCGATAATAACCGCTTGCTCGGAAGCACAGATCATACCGTTATCAAAAGATTTGGAGAGGATGAGGTCATTCACAGCCTGCTTGATGTCTGCTGTTTTTTCAATAAAGCAAGGCACGTTACCAGGACCTACACCTAGTGCAGGTTTACCACAGCTATATGCTGCCTTAACCATGCCTGATCCACCAGTTGCCAGAATCAGCGCCACATCCGGGTGATTCATAAGTACATTGGTTTTATCCATCGAAGGAGCTTCAATCCATTGAATACAATCGGCCGGAGCACCATGTTTGACGGCTGCTTCAAGCAAAACACGAGCTGCTTCCGCACTACACGATTGAGCGGATGGATGAAAACCGAATATGATTGGGTTGCGTGTTTTAATGGCAATCAACGCTTTAAACATTGTAGTGGAAGTCGGGTTAGTCACAGGAGTGATCCCCATAATGATACCGACCGGTTCTGCTATTTTTTGAAAACTGTCAAAATCATTGTCCTCAATGACACCGACGGTTTTTTCATTTTTGATACTATGATAGACATATTCAGTTGCAAACATGTTTTTGGTGATTTTGTCCTCGTACACACCGCGTCCTGTTTCTTCAACAGCCAGCTTCGCCAGGTGCATATGCTTATCCATTCCTGCGAGTGCCATTGCTTGTACGATTTCGTCAATCTGCTCCTGATTCATACTCATGAAAGCCTGCTGTGCCCGGTTCCCCCGGTCAATCAGCGTTTGAATATACTGCTCAGCGCTTTGCTCTTTTTGGATAACCTCGTTTTTAACAGCCATTTCCCTCATCCTCCTGTTATCTCGTGTACTATCTCTTGTTCACGCACTGATCGTAACACAGCTTTTCGAAATATATTGTGATTTTTTTCACAATGTATTTAAAATTTTATTTTAAGAAGTGAATTAAATCACAAAGTTTGGAATTCTGCCACTTTTACCCCCTCTTCTTGCCCCAAAAACGCATAGCACAGGTATATAATGAATTTGAATTGATCAAGTTGCAGATAAAAACATAGGAAACAAAGGGGAAATGGACGATGAGAAACCCTACAAACGTAATGGAAGCCCGCGGCAACACCAGTTGCTTCTCGGAGACCAGCTTCAACCGGCTGCAAGTGATGATGAAGGATCGGGTCATGCCAGAAAGCTCGCATCTATTCTGGGAAGGAGATACAGCGGATAAGCTGTTTTATATCAAGCGCGGACGCGTGAAAGTCACAAAAACAACGGATGAGGGTAAGGAACTTATACTATATATGTACCAAAGCGGCGATCTTGTTGGTCAAGCTGATCCATTTTTCGGTACCAAGCATTCCTTTTCTGCCGAAGTTCTGGAGGACAGTGATATCGGTGTTGTCGATCATACGGATTTGGAGCTGCTCATTTGCCAGCACTGTGATTTTGCCATTGACTTTATGAAATGGATGGGGTCCCACCACCGTATTACCCAGACCAAGTTTCGCGATTTGATGATGTACGGCAAGCCAGGTGCTCTATGCTCCACGCTAATCCGCCTGTGCAACACCTATGGAGAGCCTCACGGCGAGCATATTCTTATTCATAAAAAAATTACTCATACCGACCTCTCCAATATGATCGGTGCCACCCGTGAAAGTGTAAACCGGATGCTGAGTGATTTGCGCAAAAAAAATGCAGTCGAATATGATAACGGCATGATCGTTGTCAAGGATTTGGAAATGCTACAAGGTGTATGTCATTGTGAACTGTGCCCGCGTGAGATTTGCCGGATCTAAATTATTTGTTTTATTTTATGTAAAAGAGAGTGTTCTGTAAGCTGTATGGCTTTCAGAACACTCTCTTAATTTTACACTCCCCCTCCACCTAAATAGCCCGCGCAACACTTCACCGATAGCATATTGTGCTTCTGGTGATAGAAACGGATTCACGGAAATCTGAACTACCGGGTATCCGTCTCAGGATACATACGATGTAGAAGTGTCCAGGACCCATGATCCAGCCCTCGCACCCGGTCTGTTTGTACATCAATGCCCTTTGCTCATATAATTCTTTCAACTTGGCCGCCAGCTCCACCAAACCATGAGCCGGATATTTCACTGCATACAGTTCCAGTGGGAAACCGCCAAAATCATAAATCGTATCGTAAATGCCGTCTATCGACTAATTGTCAATGTTTGCGTCTCCCAATGGACGGTGAAGATAACAATAGCCTTTGGGCGAATGCTCTTTCCAAACTGCTCCAGAAAGCAGTATATTCTGTCTGTTCAATAGCAAGCATAGGTGATCCGTGGGCTAAAAACAAAGGATGGCATCATGTGAAAACCTCCTTATCATTCATCGATTTATTTTTATCAATTAGTAACTTTATGTAAGCGATAATACATAAGTAACAAGGTTATGTCAATACAGATTTTAACATACACTTAAAAAACGTCGCTTCTTTAAATAAAGATTGATATAGGTATAAAGTCATAGTAATATGTAACTAATAAATTTTAAATATTCACTATAAATCGATATAAAGGACTGGTTTCTATGGATATACATACTGCTAATTGCCCAAAATGTGGTTCCGTTTTCCGGCAAAATCTTAGAAACCTCTGCAATACCTGTATCCAAGAAGAAAATTTATTTTATGATCGCTGTTCCAATTATTTGTGGAAACATCCCGCTACTCATACTCGCCAGCTTAGTGAAGCAACCGGCACACCTATGGATTTGCTCACAGACTGGGTAAGAGCAGGCAAGTTTCCCACCACCTATAGTCAGCTTGATTATCCTTGCGAGTCCTGCCATTCCCCGATTTATGCAGGAAGACTTTGCCATTCCTGTCTCGGTACGTTCCGTATGGCAGCGCTTGAAATTCAAACCCGTGTCCCCCGTCGTACTGCAACCGGATTATTTTCAATCGCAGGCCGCGCCAAAGGCTATTAAGTATTACAAAATAAAAAACAGCCTTTTTCCTAGGAAAAGGCTGTTTTGCTATGAAAAACGTTTATTCGGCTTGATACTCATCTAATCCATTCCTCGGCCCAATATTGAATCTGTTCCATGACCGGCTGAAGTGCACGGCCTTTGGTCGTCAGCTCATATTCAATGCGGACAGGAGTTTCCGGGTATACATGACGTGTAAGAATCCCTGCATTCTCCAGATCCTTCATCCGCTCAGACAGCATTTTATCGCTCATTGTGGGAATCAGATTGGAAATATCCTTAAAACGCTTGGGACCGCTCATCATAGATTGAATAATCAGTCCGTTCCAGCGCTTACCCAGACACGAAAAGGCACTTTCAAAACGCGGACACATTTTCGCAAGTTGCGGTTGACCCTCCATATTTTTCACCTTCTTTAGCATTTCGGTTTGATAAAGCTTTCCTTTTGTTAGTATATATCATTTTAGCATACTTTATCCCGAAAGAAAACACTTTCTTCTTAATTTAATACCCAATCCGATAAAGTTGCCATGACCACAGCTGATTATACAACAAACCTGCATAAGAGGTATATGGCAAATACGTTAAATCAAAAACAGGCGGAATCTCAAGAGATTTCCGCCTATCAGTCTGTTCAATATCAAGCTTATAGGAATCAATAAATGGCAATTATACCAATATACCACCGAGAGGTCTGACAGGCTGGCTTTTACCATAAACTGGTTGAACAATGCTTGTCGGATAAGCCCAACGAATACTGTTAGCAATAACCTTCAGAATATCGGGCTGGTAATAGGTTGGATACGTTTCATGACCCGGGCGGAAATAAAATATTTTACCACTGCCACGACGGAAGGTACAACCGGTTCTGAACACCTCTCCACCTTCAAAATTGCTGACAAAGACCAATTCATCCGGCGTCGGGATATCAAAAAACTCACCGTACATCTCTTCGTGCTCCAACAGAATTTTAGCGTCAATGCCCTCCGCAATAGGGTGGGACGGATTGACGGACCAAATAATTTCCTGTTCGTCTGCCACTCTCCATTTCAGATCACAGCTTGTGCCCATCAGGGCTTTGAACGGCTTGGAAAAATGTCCCGAGTGCAGCACGATCAAGCCCATGCCTTCCTGTACCCGCTTTACAACACGGGCTGTAACTTCATCACTTACCTGATCGTGTGCTTTATGCCCCCACCACAGCAGCACATCTGTGGAACTCAGGATTTCTTCTCCCAAACCATGCTGGGCATCATCACGCAATGTAGCCGTTCGAATGACGAATCCTTCGTCTGACAGGCCATTAGCCAATGCCGTGTGTATTCCATCAGGATATACCTGTTTGGCTTCATCATTCAGCTTCTCGTTCAAAAATTCATTCCAAATGGTGACGTTAATCATCAATACTTCCCCCTATTAGGTTAGACCCACCACATCTCGCTCAGCGGTTCTTCAATAAGGACCTGGCGAAGATTGTGAACGGCTTTAGTAAAGCCTTCCTCGACGGACATCAGACCATCCTCGTGCTCAATACTCACTACATAATCGTAACCCACCAGACGGAGAGCACTAATAATATCCGCCCAGGTTTTGATATCATGCCCATAGCCGACGGTACGGAACTGCCATGCGCGATCTAGCATTTTCGTATATTCCTGCATATCGGTAAGTCCATATTTATTTACATTCACCGGATCAATCGTCGTATCCTTGGCATGGAAATGGTGAATAGCTCCCTCTCGGCCCAAAATTTGAACCGCCTGCACTGGGTCAATTCCCTGCCACCACATATGGCTCGGATCCAGATTAGCACCAATGACCTCTCCCGCTGCTTCACGCAAACGAAGCAAGGTCGCTGGTGTATGAACGGAGAAGCCCCCGTGTAACTCTAGCCCAATTTTAACATGATGGTCTGCTGCAAATTTTCCCGCTTCGGTCCAGTAAGGAATAATTTTATTCTCCCATTGCCACTTTAACACTTCCTGAAAATCATTGGGCCACGGCGCAACAGGCCAGTTCGGGTACTTCGCATTCTCATGATCACCCGGACAGCCAGAAAAGGTGTTTACAACAGGAACTTCCAGCTTTTCCGCCAAACGAACCGTTTTAAGAAACGTTTCGTGATCGGCCTGTGCCAAATGCTTTTGCGGATGGAGCGGGTTGCCGTGACAGCTGAGTGCACTAATAGTCAGTCCACGGGACTCTACTGCTTTTTTGAAGTTTTTGAGCGCTGTTTCGTTGTCCAACAGTTCATCCGGCTTGCAGTGCCTATCGCCCGGATTACCACCTGTACCGATTTCTACTGCATCCAGTCCTTGGGATGCTACATAGTCCAGAGCCTCTTCCAATGAACGTCCGCCGAACAATACCATAAATACTCCAAGTTTCAAACGTAATCCCTCCCTGTATCATATGCAAAAGAAGCTGCTTATCTTATAATGATGACCTATTCGGTTGCTTACGGGCTTAATCTCAATCGAAATAGACAGCTTTTCCTGTACGAGCCGATTCATAGATAGCTTCCAAAATTTCAGTAACCACCAACGCCTGTTCGGGCTTCACAACCGGCTCTTTATCGTCCAGAATGGCTTCGATCCACAGACGGGCTTCGCGATCCGCTTCGTTTTCCGTTTCTCCAGAGTAAAAGGCTACACCGCCTGCGTCCAGATCAATTTTCGTATCAAACAAGCGACTATTCTTCTCCCCGTTAATGCGCAGACCATCCTGCATATCGGCTCCGCCCTCAGTTCCGCATAACAGCGTCTTCGCTTCGCCAAATTCTAAAACGTTCAGTGCCCAACTGGATTCCAGCACAATAGTGGCTCCATTTTGCATGGTAATAAATCCGAAAGCAGAGTCCTCCACCTTAAATTCCTCAGGGTTCCACGGACCAAAGGCATTTGCCGCGTTTTTACGATCTCCAAGTTTATGGAAGGTAGAGCCCAGCACGCTTTTAGGCTTGTAATTATCCATCAGCCAGAGGGTCAGGTCGAGCGCATGCGTCCCGATATCAATCAGCGGCCCTCCACCCTGCTTCTCTTCATCCAGAAATACTCCCCACGTCGGAACCGCGCGGCGACGCAGAGCAATAGCTTTGCCCAGGTAAATCTCGCCAAGCTCTCCCTGCTCGACCAATTGCTTCAGATACAGGCTGTCGTTACGATAACGGTTTTGATACGCAATGGACAGCTTTTTACCTGTACGATTTGCGGCATCCAGCATTTCCCGAGCCTGCTCGGCGGTTTTGGCCATCGGCTTTTCGCACAGCACATGCTTACCTGCCTCAAGCGCGGCTACCGTAATTTCCGAGTGCGAGTCGTTGGGTGTACATACATGTACGACTTCAATATCTTTATTTTCAAGCAGCTTCCGATAATCGTTATAAACTTGTGAACCTTCAACACCAAATTTTTCTGCCGCTTCCTCAGCACGTTCCTGAATAATGTCACAGAAAGCGACGATCTCTGCACGTTTTTGCTTGGCAAGACTAGGCAAATGCTTGCCGTTGGCAATCCCCCCACAACCAATAATTCCGATTTTGAGTGTTTTAGACATGAATATTTCCTCCCTGAGCTGCGTATTGTTGGAGCCACTTAAAGCTGGTTTCAATGCTTTCGATTGGAGGATTTGAGCTGAAATCCTGTTCCACAACAACCCAATCCACGCCTGCCTCAATAGCGGCGTCTGTAATGGCCTGAAGCTGCACTTCTCCTTTGCCAAGCTCTACGGTAACTGCTTTTTGGTGCTCGTCACGTGCCATATCCTTTAAGTGAATGATAGGCAGGCGTCCATTATAACGTCCGATGTATTCCACAGGATCATAGCCTCCGTAGTATACCCAACATGTATCCATTTCGACCTGCAACAAATCAGCCGAAACCGCATCATATAAAGCATCGAATACTGGACGATCATTGATTTTTTCCGTCAATTCAAAATCATGATTATGATAAGCCAGTATCAAGCCCTGTTCCTTCACTTTTTCACCAATTCGGTTCAGGTTGGCAAAAAGCTCATCCCACTGGCGCTGCTCCTCGGTTAAATAAGGAACGATCAGGTACTTATTCCCTAATTCTTTGTGATAAGCGATCTCCTCATCCAAATGATCCAACAGACTGGTATATTGTACATGAGTTCCGACAACTTCCAGATTCAGTTCATCCAAAAGCGCTCTGACATCCTTGGCATTGCGTCCGAAAAAGGTATGAAATTCTACCCCTTTATAGCCCAGCTCAGCTACCTTGCGCAACGTACCTTCAAAATCCTGTTCAAGCTCTTCCCTTACTGTGTACAATTGCAATCCTACTTTAGCCATTACCCTTCACCTCTTCATTTAGGATGGATGAACCGTTATGTCTGTACCATGATACAAATCTTCATCTGGCTCAAATGTACTTTCCAACGTAATATGCTTACCTTCCAATGAGGAGCGCTGAAAAGCATGCATAGCCTCTAATACATGATAGGCAAGCTCCACATTGGCACGATGGTTCTTTTCGCTGCGAATGGCTCTCACCATCTCACCCGCGCCTATTCCGCGTTCGTTCTTTCCACACTCAAATAAAGGTTCCACGAGCTCTGCGGTTTCCTCTCCAGATCGGCGAAGCTTGACATCTCCGTTAAAAAAGTTCGGATCAGGCAGACTTAAGGTTCCTTCCGTACCATAAATTTCAATACGTGGCAGATCTGACGCCCCCTGAATGTCAAAGCTGGTAATGAGCGTTACAATGGGTCCGTTATGGAAATCCATCGTTCCGGCCAAATGCGTTGGTGTCTGTACCCGCAGCGGCGTGCCGCTTTTGGGACCAGAATGTATGTGACGGTCAGGAATCTGAATGCCCACTGAACTACTGATTCGCCGGATCGGACCCAGCACATGGATCAGCGACGTCAAATAGTAAGGTCCCATGTCAAACATCGGACCGCCTCCAGCGGCATAGAAAAATTCCGGATCAGCATGCCACCACTCGGGGCCTCTCCCCATAAAAAAGGCAGTAGCGGCTACGGGCTGCCCAATCATTCCGTTTTGTATGGCATGACGTGCAGTCTGAATACCCGCCCCAAGAAATGTATCCGGGGCGCAGCCGACACGCAGGTTTTTTGCCTTGGCTAGATCCAGAACACGTTTGCCATCCTCCAAGGAAACCGCCAAAGGCTTTTCACTGTACACATGCTTGCCTGCCTCCAATATCGCCATATCCGTCAGTGCATGGCTGCCAGGCACGGTTAGATTAAATACAAGCTCAATCTCAGGCTGGCGAAGCAATTCATCTACCTTGTATGCGTTTTCAATGTTAAATTCATTGGCCCTCGCTTTGGCCCTTTCCTCCAATAAATCAGCCACGGCCACCACTTCGATAAGCGGACTGTTTTGGAGATTTTCAAGATATACCGCGCTAATGTTACCGCAGCCGATAATCCCGGCCTTCATTCGTTCCACGTCGTCACACCCCCTGGCCTCCAACATGTTCTGTATTCTGCTATAAGCCTTACAGACACAATAGTATTCTATTTCCGTTTCGTTTAAAATGAATAATATGATTAAAACATGAACAATCTGGTCAATATTTGAAGCAGCCATATACCCAAAGGAGTCATCATCATGTCTATCGTCGAGCCTTGTCAGGTTCTAACCGCAGGCTATTCCTTCCATCGTAAGCCTTTTTATTCGAACCAGCCTGAAGGGATCAAAAATTATTTGTTTCGTCTACAAACAGACGGACGCTGCCAGGCCCGCATTAACGGGGAAATGACACGGATTGAGGCGGGTGACCTGCTGCTGTTCAATCCTACCGAGCCTTATGAGCTGGACATTCACAGTGAGTTAAATCCAATGGGGGAACAGGTCGTGGAGAGCGGAGATTATCACATTTTTTTTGGAGGCTCCTGGGTAGATGAGTGGTGGCACCATCACAAACGACCCAACCGCATCAAGGTTCAGCTTACCGAAGCCCTGCTTGGCCTATTTCGGCAGCTTGTGATGGAGCAGCGGCGTATTTCTAATCCTTATCCGGAAATATCAAGCTATTACATGCGCATTCTTTGCCTGGAGTTTGACCGTATGCTGTCCGAGCATCCGACTTCCACCCATCATAATTATCTCGCTTATCAGATTAAAAATTATATCGAAGAAAATGCTTCTTCCAATTTTAAGCTGGATGACGTGTCCTCACACATCGGCATCAGCGTATCCAGAGCTGTACATCTGTTCAAGGAAACATTCGATACGAGTATTATGCAGTACACACTGGATATCAGGCTCAACATGGCGAGGGAGCGCATTATTTTCAGCCCCATGTCTTTGGAACAGGCAGCCGAATCGTCCGGTTTTGCAAACTATACGTATTTTCACCGCGTATTTCGCTCCCGCTTCGGCATGTCGCCCAAGGAATTCAGAGTGATCCACCGTGAGCAATTGTAATATTGGGAACAAAACAAAACCTTGAGAGAGCCTTTCTTGGCTCCATCAAGGTTTTGTTTGTTCCCATTTCTCAATCATTCTTCTTCTGAGCTTATAAAGGTTCTACGGTGCAATCGTCAGCATCACTACCGACATCGGTGGCAGTGTAACATCCAGGCTGTGACCTTGCTGCTGGAAGGACGTGAAGGTTTCCGTTTTCACACGCTCCGGCTGGTCAAAGGTATTGTGTGCCTGCATATCGTCGCTGGCGAGTACAACACCGCTAATTTGCTTAACGTTTTCCAGCCCTCTCAGCTCCAGATTCAAGGAAGCCACCTCGCCCGGATGAACGTTGCACAAACTCACATGTATATATCCGTCCTGCGCCTTGGACGCAGATACACTCACCTGTGGAATGGAATCACCATCATATTCATAATTGCCTACGGTTACATGGGTAGCAAGCGCTTGTGCATCCTGGTGCACCTTGAACATTTCAAATACATGGTATGTCGGCGTCAGTAGCATAGCAGGCCCTTCGGTCAGAACCATAGCCTGCAAAACGTTGACCATTTGGGCAATATTCGTCATTTGTACACGGTCATGGTGATCGTGGAAAATGTGCAGGTGCAGTCCGGCTACAAGCGCATCGCGCATCGTATTTTGCTGATACAGGAAGCCTGGATTTGTACCCGGCTCGGTCAAGAACCAGGTCCCCCATTCATCCACAATCATTCCAACCCGTTTGTCAGGATCATATCGGTCCATAATGGCAGAATGACGAGTGATCAATTCATCCATGTGCAACGATTTTTTCATCGTTTCGAACCATTCCGCTTCGTCAAAACCAAGTGCTTGCCGTTTCGCTTCCCAGGTACCCGGGACCGTGTAGTTATGCAGACTCAAGCCATCCATAAGATGCCCAGCTTCACGCATCAGCACTTCAGTCCAGCGGTAATCGTCCACATTCGCCCCACCTGCAATCCGATAAATCCGGTTTTCCCCATAGTTACGAACATACGTCTGATAACGACGATACAGATCGGCATAATATTCCGGACGCATATTGCCGCCACAGCCCCAGTTTTCGTTACCTACGCCAAAATATTTGAGCTTCCATGGCTGCTCACGCCCATTTTCCTGCCGCCATGCGGCCATAGGGGATTCCCCGTCAAATGTCATATACTCTACCCACTCCGACATTTCCTGCACCGTACCACTGCCAACATTCCCGCAAATATAAGGCTCTGCGTCTAACAGCTCACACAGCTGAAAAAACTCATGGGTGCCAAAATGATTATTTTCCACCACACCGCCCCAATGCGTGTTGACCATTCTTTTGCGATTTTCCTTCGGCCCGATGCCGTCCTTCCAATGATATTCATCGGCAAAACAGCCTCCCGGCCAACGCAGCACAGGAATGTTCAGCTTTTTGAGCGCTTCTATCACATCATTGCGAATCCCGTCCGTATTTGGAATCGGGGAATCCTGTCCAACCCACAAACCTTCATAAATACATCGTCCAAGATGCTCGGCAAATTGTCCGTAAATATTTTTATTAATAACGCCTTGCTCCCAATCCGTGTGGACAACAATAGAACCCTTCATGACAAGCCCTCCTCAAAAATAGTAAAGTGCATGGGGATCATACACTTCAGTGATTGCGCTTTCATAAAATTAAAAAATATGGCGTAGCTGATCTCTTTTCCATCTAAACGTTTACAATCATCCAATGTAACAGCTTGATAGTAAATATAAATATTAATAATTAAATAAAAACGTTTTATATGTTTAATATATTTTATCGCCTTCTATTTGTCAATCGTTAAGCCATAGCTCCACCCATACCAAAAAGTCTGCCCTCAAGGCAGACTTTTTGGTATGACCACTTTAACTCGTGATCGTGTGTGCCTATTCATTTCAAGGATATCCCATGCCAGTGAGAGCCGTTATAGCCGGGACAATTTTGATTGACTGCCAGAGCACGCACACGGACAATACTTCCGCTGATCCTGCACGTATGCCCACCCATTAACTCATCGCATTGCGAGCAGGCTAACAGTCTGGTCTTGTACACATCATCGGTCACACATTCCATTCCGGGCCTCATGTTGTTTATAATTCTGGTAATTTGCTCTTCCGAAATAGCGATGTCCCTTCCACACCCTTTACAGGTGTTTGGTGCGGTTATAGCATCCATCATCGGCTTACCCTCTCTTTCAACAACGTCCTGAGTACATGCGGCTGGAGGACCTTACTTCCGTTCCGGCGGGAGCTGGGCAGCCGCTTCCGATACGACCATCGCCAAGTCCTCATTTCCGAACATGGACAGTACTCCTAATACTGTGTCCAGCGGGATATCTCCCGCTTCTTCACGCGATACGGTCAGCTTGCGTACTCGGAGCAGACGCTCATTGCTATCCTGCTGCGGATAAGCTGCACGATACAGTTCCTCTGGCTCCAGCCCGTGATTGATGCACCATTGCGCAAACACAAGGATCATCATATCCTCTTCCTGCTTATAATTTTCGATGATAGCCTCTTCTAGCTGTTTACCGCGGTTGTACTCTTCCATTCGTTCATTTCTCCTTCAATCTGTTTCTAGATGTCTGGACAACCTTGACGGCTGTCGTTCGTTTTGTGTTAGTCATCCAAACGGCTAATGAGTTCGTCCGCCAACATATGACTTTCCAGCACCCTGCCAGCACGTACACTGCATTCCTCTGGACGATGAATATGCTCCAGAAAATGATTTACCACTCCAGTGAATCCCCGTCTTTCCAAAATCGTGTCCCAGCTTCCGAATGATTGTGACAATGGCGGCTTATTTTTTTGCATAAAAATAGCCTGTTCCATGTTGGTCACCTCGACGGAACGACCCGCACCATGCAGCTCCACCTTCTCAATGTCAGCCCCTGCCTGTCTGTTCATACTGTAGCTACCGGAGGCATTTCCCAAACGTACGGACCCGAAAGCAGCGTTCATATATCCTTCACTCGTCGTGTCTAGACTGCTGTGCAGCAGCTCATAATCATCGCCACCCAGCCACAATAGCAGATCGAGCATATGAATCAAATCATCATAAACCGTCTGTGCCGCAGGTCTCGGACCATATCCCGTCCGATGCTTGATCGCCGCGCATTGGCTGAAACCTCCTGCTTCCTCCAGCCACGCTTTAGCAGCTACATAATGCGGGGCAAAACGTCGGTTAAAGCCGACCGCCAGCAACACAGCCTGTGCCTCCGCAAACGCGGTCATTTCCAGGTTTTGACGCACATCATAGGACAGCGGTTTATCCACATACACCGCAACACCTTTTTCAATACACGCCATAACCAGATCAAAATGGGCTTCGGTCGCAGCATGAATGAATACAGCCTCCGGCTCCCATGCCAGCATTTCCTTTACATCTGTCGTTCCTCTCGGCAGCCTGTACTGCTCCATAATGGAACTAACCGGCTCCTGCGAACGGTTCATGACACCTACAATATCTACACCTTCGTGCGCAGTCAGCAGCGGCAAATACACTTTGCGGGCAATACCGCCCAGACCTGCAATAGCCACTCTTGTTTTCGTTTGCTTATTCATATCATACCCACCTCTGATGACTCATTTCTTCTGTTGTCTAGTTTACATGGAAGTCCGCTGACAAGCAAAGAAAAGAGGCTGTCCCCGATCCAGTTAGACCTGACGGAACAGCCTCTATGCATGAGCGTCCAGCTTCAGCTACGATGATTTCAGTGTGCTCAGCTTAGGCGTGCAGCGCTTGTTTTCTTGTTTTTTCACTTTTTATTTTTTTAACACGCATTCCAATGGCTACGACCAGAACAACGATCAGAGCTTCAAATCCGTATTTGACGACCCCATTCGTGAACCAATGTGCAATCAGCGGCTCGGCCACTACCATTTTGGCAGCAGTATAGGCCAGTACAGCAGCTCCAATTGTAATGACCATCGGAAAACGTTCGGTCAGCTTCAAGATAATTGTACTGCCCCATACCATAATCGGAACGGAAATCGCCAGTCCCAAAATAACAAGCAACATATTTCCATGAGCAGCTCCCGCAACAGCAAGCACATTGTCGAGCCCCATCATGGTGTCAGCAATAATAATGGTACGAATCGCGGCCCACATTTGATTGGTTGCAGAGATTTCATGTTTTTTCTCCTCAACCAGCAGCTTGTAAGCAATGTAGATGAGCGCAAGCCCCCCGATTAAACGCAAGCCGTAAATTTCCAGTAAGTACGTGACCAGCAAAGTAGCGATAACACGAATGACAACCGCGCCGACCGTCCCCCAAATAATGACCTTTTTTTGATTGGCCTTCTCGACATTACGGGCTGCCAGACCAATCACAATCGCATTGTCACCAGCCAGCACCAAATCAATGACAATGATGGACAATAATGCGGTCAAAAACTCGATTGACAAAAAATCCATACGTTTCTCCCACCTTCTTTATTTATTTGTTATACTGTACATAGTTCTGCGCTTTATACTAAAAAAGCGCCATTTCACGGAATCCGGAAACGGCGCTTGACCCAAATTTAGCATCAAAAAAAGACCATTTACCCGGATTCCAAAAATCCTGGCAAAGGTCTCGCTTACAACATTACGTTGCCAATAAAGCCGGGGATTTTAAAATCCCGTAATGACGACTTTACTCGTTGAGCTACTCCCCTTTGGGAACTATTCTGTTAGTGGCAGTATAGCACACATTATTGGGAATGTGAACCCTATTTTTTTCTGTATAAGCGACAGGCCGAACAGGGATATTGAAAGAGGTATGTAAATGAAAAAATGGCTACTCGCTGCGGCTTATGTTTCGCTGCTCTGCATCGCGTTTATCTACAAAGATGATTGGCTCGCCTGGGCGAACAAGCAAACCTCTTTTCCGGCTCTGCTGCTGCTCGCGTTTCTGTTCGCGTTAATTCCATTTGTACCTTACAAGCTGATTATCGCTTCCATTGCTTATGCAGCAGGTGCCTGGCAAGGCGCTCTGATCTGCTGGCTTGGCACTACATTCGCTGCGCTGGTCGTTTACGGCGCGGTCCGTATTCTCTTCCGTGACAAAGGACGAGCTTATCTGGAGCGAATTCAAGCGTTGGAGCGCTTGAATCGGGTCATGGAGCGAGAACCTTTTGCTGCTGTGCTGCTGGCCCGTCTGATTCCGATCATCCCGCAGGCAGCGGTGAATGTATATGCCGGGGTCGCAGGCTTTCCGTTCTGGAGCTTTATGCTGGGTACGGCCATTGGAAAGCTTCCTGCAATTGGGGTATACGCTTATGCAGGCGGTACAATTGCAGAACATCCTGTGACTGGATTGCTCATTTTACTGCTGTATACAGCACTGGTGGGTGGAGGCTTTGTGCTCTACCGCAGGAGGCTTCAACGTGCCCATAAATCATAGCTCTGTGAGCCTGCCGCTAGGACTGTAAGGATGTAGATTGGCCTTGGCTTTTTAGTCCAGAGTAATTTGCAAAGCTGGTTTGTTTCTGTCGTTCCATTGGTTTTTGCGGACATGTCGTATATAATTTAATTGTAAGCTATTTAAATAACAACTAATTGAAACTTTCTCAGAATGGAGTGACAAATATGAGCACCAACAATCCAAACACCGTGGAGAAGGCAACTTTTGCAGGCGGCTGCTTCTGGTGCATGGTTTCCCCCTTCGAGGAACTGCCCGGCATTTTAAAGGTAAGATCCGGTTACACAGGGGGACATACGGAAAACCCGACCTATGAAGAGGTATGCTCCGAAACAACTGGACATGTAGAAGCCGTACAGATTACATTTGATCCGCAAGTCTTCCCATATGAAAAATTGTTAGAGCTGTTCTGGCAGCAGATTGATCCGACGGATGAAGGTGGACAATTCCACGATAGAGGTTCGTCCTACCAAACAGCTATTTTCTATCATAACGAAGAACAAAGAATCAAGGCAGAAGCTTCCAAAAAAGCGCTGGGTGAAAGCGGCCGTTTTGACACCCCCATTGCTACACCGATTCTGCCTGCGGCAACCTTCTATGAAGCGGAAGAATATCATCAGGATTATCATAAGAAGAACCCCGCGCATTACAAGCGCTACCGTAAAGGTTCTGGACGTGAAGATTTTATTGAGCAAAATTGGTCAGGTAAAATCGATAAATCTGATTTGAAAGAGCGACTGACACCTATTCAATATGAAGTAACACAAAAGAACGCGACCGAGCGCCCTTTTCAAAATGAGTTTTGGGACCATGAGGGTGAAGGCATTTATGTGGATATCGTATCGGGAGAGCCTTTGTTCAGCTCGCTTGATAAATATGATGCAGGGTGTGGTTGGCCCAGCTTCACTCGTCCGTTACGCAGCTATAATGTCAAAGAAAAAACAGACCTCAGCCATTTTATGATTCGTACCGAGGTCCGCAGTCGCGAAGCCGACTCCCATTTGGGACACGTATTTGATGATGGCCCGGGTCCAGATCGCCTGCGCTATTGTATTAATTCCGCCGCTCTCCGTTTTGTGCCTCAGGAAGACTTGGAACGTGAAGGCTATGGAGACTATAAGTCACTATTTGAAAAGTAAATAGACTTCAAAAATATTTTAGGCTGGCCCGGAAATCATCTTTCGCAGATGACCTCGGGTCAGCTTTTTTTGAATTAAATCAGTATATGTGCTTCCCGTCAGCCCATAATCCACCCAAGCCAGAATGCGAGCGGCACCAATAGCAACTGTGCAAGCAGCGTGCCTCCCAGACGCGAGATGATCATCCAGCCGTACATGCTGTTCATACGGTTCAAAGGCAGCTCCCCACGCAGCGTTTTTTCAGACAATACTGCCAATCTGGGATCAATTAGCAGGGTCAGCAACACCGTTGCCATACCATTGATTAGACCTGATGACATCGACATTGTCGTCCCTTGAGCGGGCCAGAGGAAAGATGCGTATAAAGCAGATACCACTCCAGTCGTATATATCGCGGTCACAGTCATATTCAGGGTAATCAGGCGCTTGGGGATCGCTCCCCTGAACAGCGAGGTAAGCATGGACACGGTTGGACGCTTCATGTAGTAGCCTGCATGCTTTCAGCGGTTGTGCACCATTAAATAACGCACCAGTGCAGGAATAGAGCCGGTATGCTCCAGATGCACAATCCATCTGGCCGACATGCGTACCACGGTCGGATACAAAATAATAGCGATCATGGTCCCGACGGTTGCTGCCAGTAGAACCCCGTGCATGTACAGCTCCAGCCTAACATTAGCCCCACCCGCTCGTATGGCAGCCTTCGCCTGATCGACCATACCTCCCAGTAAAGGTCCCTGCGCCATATTAGAGGTGCGCGAAACCAACAGCAGCATGCCCGCTACGGTTAAGGCCAATCCAATTCTACGCGCTCGTAAACCGCCAAGACGGAGGGCATAGGTCAAGCTGTCTGTAGTATGTATAATGATGGTTAGCATAAAGACGAAACTCCAGGCAAGCAATTGCTCCACTCCTTTTCAGGTATTCTGCACACCATTATACGCTTTTTCTCCAAATACATTTTACAATATATTCATTTCTTTGATTTTTCGTTTGTTTAAGCGGACAGCGGGTAATACATAATACATCATTTGCTATAAGGAGTGTTGGATATGCCTTGGACCAAACATGATTATCCTCCATCTATGAAAAATCTGGAGCCGCGTGTGCAGGAAAAAGCCGTTAATATTGCTAACGCACTACTTCGTGACGGCTATGAAGAAGGACGTTCCATTGCGATTGCAACCTCTCAAGCCGAGGAATGGAACGATAATCATCCAGTTGAACGAGACGGGAAGCAGAAAAAACATGAAAAACAGCATTTAAGCGGAAATGGGAAAGGCAATGATTCCGCTTCTTCCGGGTCTCAGGAGCCTATTCATGTCGTGCCACATGAGGACCGCTCGGCTATTAAGGAAGAAGGACATGACGAGCCTGCTTCAACCTTCAAGCACAAAAATGAAGCGGTGGACGAGGCTCAAAAATGAGTAGACCGCCAGCAGATTTTGGCGATTATTCATGACCGGAACGGACGTATTCATTCTACTTTGAAGCCTTCCTGCTGAAGCCTGCATACAGCGAAAGGGTGTTACGCAGGAAGATTTCTCTTCTAACGTAACACCCTTTCCTTATTGACGAAGGCTGTGGACGACCGGCACTGTTTTGGCAACTACCTTTTGGGCTGGAATAGCCGCAGGCAGTACCTTTTTCACAGGTCGGTGTAGTTGGAACGTTGTCGTCCATGTAATTATTTTTCCGGCGAGCCACACAGCCAGTATGGTAAACATTGTTTCCTTCACAGGCAGATACAACAGCGATAATCCTAATACGATGATGTCACTAACGATAAACACGTTACCGATTTTCCATCCACGCCACTCGCTGATCAGCAGGGATAAAATATCATCGCCCCCGGTTGCTCCACCAAATCGCAGTACGATCCCGGCTCCCAAGCCTGTAAGCACTCCGCAAAGCAGAGCCGCTACCAGCAAGTTGCCGTGCAGATCTATCACCAGCGTCGAATACTTTTCAAATCCTGCATAAAACAGGGAAAAGGCGACCGCCCCGATTAATGCCAGCAGCATGAATCTTCTGCCCTTCAGTACCCAGGCCAATAATATGACGGGGATATCAAGCAGCAGCATACTCCAAGCCGGAGACACGCCAAATGCGTAATGTCCCAGCAGAGCCAGGCCCGCAAATCCACCTTCTGACAAATGATTTTGAGCATTGATGTGATAATACGTAAAAGCTAAAATGCATGTTCCGAGCAGCATGACAGCAATCTGCCTTAATGCTCCATTGTTCACGATAGATTCGTAAGTTTTCCTCATACAGGCTCCCTCGGTTTCTCGTAAGTTTGATGTGGATGAACCCACTCTTACGGAAGCTACCGGGTAAGATGTGCCTGGAGGACTTGGTCCTTCGCATGTACAATCCCCTCTTCCGCAGAGTTGGCTTTCGCAACTTGACGTTACTCCGCGGAAAAGCTAAGTATAAGACAGATCAAATCGTTTCCAAATCGTCCTTTGGGGAAGTATCCTTCGGGGACACATGGTATCCTGATCCTTTCTTTTGTGGAATAAAACTCCGACATTTCTGTGGTACATGTAATTCTATTATTTATTATACCACACCTTACCACCTGCTAAACAGCTTGCTTTTTATGCCGCACCATATTTTTATTTTATGTGTGAGCATGCTTTATTGTATGTGCGAATAACCGCATTATACCGAAGGTTTGGCGAATGCATATACAATGTGCATTATAGTTTGGTTTATGCAGGTTTTCAGTGATACTATCCGGCTAATTTGACTGTTCTGCGCTGGTTGGCCATAAAGACCCCTCCGAGTATGAGGATCAGCCCGGTCAGAACGTTCCAGCCGATGTGTTCATCCAGAAGCAAAAAGCCCCATACGATAGCACTCACCGGTACAAAATAAGTCACCGAGGAGGCAAATTCCGGACTTCCCCGCAAAATCATATAATTGAACAAAATATAAGCTACTCCCGATCCCAAAACCCCCAGCCCTATAAGGGAACCCAATATACCGGGGATGAAGACGACCGACAGATCAGGTCGATCCACAATTGCCGTCATGATGCCGCCCCCTGCCGTCGCACCCAATAGTGTCGCAAAGGTTGCCTGATACATCGACAGATTGGATAAAAACCGTTTGGACAGTTGCGTTCCAAAGCCGTAGCAGAGAGTCGCAAGCAGCATACATCCAAAGCCGACGGGGTCGACAGAAATAATGGATACAGGATTAATACCCAGTAAAATAAGGATTCCTACAAAAGCGAGTCCCATTCCAAACCACTGCATTCGATGAAAGATAGCTCCGAACAAGACAAGTCCGACCAACATGGTCCAGATTGGCGTGGTGGCATTCAATACGGAAGCCATGCTGCTAGCAATTCTGGTCTCGCTAAAACTAATCAAGGCCCATGGCAAAACCATGTTCACCATAGCTACGAGAATAACCGATTTCCATGGAATACTTCTGAATTCAAATGGCTTGCGCATAAGCAGCATCAACAAAACAATACAAATGAGGCCAAAGCCGGAACGAAGAAATACAATAGTCCAAGGTCCTACGTGATGGAGCAGTAATACCTTGATAAACAAAAACGATCCGCCCCAAATGAGGCTTAGCAGCAATAGCGCCGCATATAACGAGCGTGACAATATGTATACCTTCTTTCTTTCCAATAATTGATGATTGCTTTGGCAAAGAAATAATTTCTATGATGAAGTATAAAAAGAACATTTGTTCTGTATGCTGATTATAATTGTATTCCTGTTATGAGTAAAGGAGATTTCTTATGAAAAAGATACTGGACAACAAGAATAAGGCCCCATTGCCTTCCGAGGAAGACGCAGGGCTGATCAAAACTTGTGTACTTCTGACCCTCGTGCTGGATGTGCTGGAGCGGGACATTCGCATTCTGAATGCCTCTGCCTTAAAAATGCCCGATCTGTACGTTCGCAGTCTGACCGGGGTGCAACAGCGTGTAGCTGTTCAATTGGCGGAGACAAAGGCGCGAATGAAAAGGCAGGGAGTTAAAATATACAACGAAACCCGGAATCACGAAGGCGTGGAGGTTCTCTATGTATGCCGTGGCTACCACAAGCGGTTTTTCATGCTTTCCTCCTTTGCACGCAGCGAGGTTCGACGGGAACTGGGACATTATTTGGGAATTGATGTGACCCAAAGCCACTCGACTGTGTAGTCTCGTTTACAATCCTTGCACGATGCATTTTCCGCGTACCGTTGCTTGTGTGAGCACCTCTTTCTCGTCTATTGTTAGCAACTGTCTTCCTCGCATGAGCACACGCCCATTCACAATTGTCGTATTGATATGCGCGCCGCTTGCGCTGTAAGCAAGCAGTGACTCTATCTGGTGTATTGGCTGTAAATGCGGCTTTTGCATATCTATCAGAATGATATCCGCCTTTTTCCCCACCTCAAGTGTGCCGGTTTTGTGCTCAAAGTTTAAGCTTGGCTACATTGACTGTAGCCATTTGCAGGGCCTGCGCAGCAGTAAGAGCAGCTGGATTGCCAGTGCTTAGCTTTTGCAGCCATGCCGCTGCCTTGGTCCAGTCGCCCTGTAATATGCCAGGAAGCCGCAAAATTGGGGGCGTTCTGCACAATTTACTGGGAGCTTGGATTCCTCCTTTCCTGGCGTGGACACCTTTTCCCCCGCTTCCAGCAGCTCCGCTACATCCACCATCAGATCCACGATGCAAATACGTCCATGAGGTTTAAGCGTGCGTTGCATTTCCGACAGAGGAGTATTTTCTGTTCACCTGTCAGATGATGCAGGGCATAACTGCTGACCACAAAGTCAATGGTCCCGTCCATATAAGGAATCGACATCATATCTCCCAGCCTTGTCTCCACCTGCGGAAATTTACTACGGCAGGACACTTGAGCATTTCATTCGATTGATCCACACCTGCCATACGAATGCCCTTTTCAGCGAACACCCCCTCCAGATTCCCCGTCCCTGTACCTGCGTCCAGACCATACTCATCTGCATGGGCAGCCACACGCTGTACGATAAGACGCAAAGCAAGCCTGTACGCGGGATGCCTGCCATTCCCCCCTCTTCCAGACTCACCCGACTCTTTTTCTATGATTTAGACTTGCAGCCACGAGGTATAGCGACGAAGCGTTAAATATGGAGTTACTTTGTATGGCACAAGCTTGGCCCAAAAAGATTGTATCCATATCTGGATGTCCTGTATCGGGAGCCGGATCACCCAACCTCACATGTAAAGGTAGCTATAGTAGAAGGATCAGTTGGAGAATTAATGAACAAGAAAAGTGTAGGCAGCCTCTTAATCGGCGAATTTATAACGAAAAAATCCGAAGCCTGGAGGAAATGTGTGTATTTCCCGAAGTGACGCTAGAAACACTGCTTCCCCCTATGCTTGGTCCAGGACAGGACTTTGTTCTTCCCTGTCTCTCCAAAGATGGAGAAGACATCGTACCTGAACCGTCAGCTTTCGGAAATCATGACCCAGGATGCGGAGGAAATTATCCGTATGCTTCAAAAAAAGCGGTTGTGATGCTTTGGCATCGGCAGACAATTGATTGCCCATCACCCGACCTTATGGAAAGGTCTGGAATGGAATAAAGAGTACCCTAATGTTCGCTTTCACCCACAGATCACCGTCGATATTGTCGGGAACGGCATTTTGAATTAGTCCGCTCCCTTTTATTTAGTTTTTCGGCTGATCAGGTGTTTCGGTATGAATAGCTTCGCTAGGTTTATTTTCTGGTGCTTCATTCTGGGTTTCTGGTTCAGAAGGAGGCTCCTGCTTATTTTCAACAGATGGCAGCGAACTATCTGCTGGTGGCAAATCATCACTCTCACCATTCGTATCTATTTCTGTGTCAGGATCAGAAGGTACTGTTTCTTCTGGTAGAATCTCCTTCTGATCCGTTGCAGGTTCTTGTTTCTCCGGAGCTGCTTTATCCTTTATATCCGGTTTGGACGGCACGGCAGGTGTGGATGAACGTGGTCGTTGTTCCCTCCCAACTTCCGTTGGCACGTATTTTTGGTTAAACCAGTCTGTCACGAGTTGACCGGATTGACGGGAATAACTTCCCGGCAGCTTACCTGTAATACGGGAGACTGTAACTTTTACAACACCTTCCGGCTGTATAAAATGCTTATTTTTGAAAAGCTGGGGCTGATCCTTGACTGCCTCGTTCATGATAAGCGCCCACACCGATTGTGCTCTGGAATGCCCTTCTTGAGATAGTGTGTTAACCTGTTGACGGTAACCTGCCCAGACGCCGAGTGTAACATCCGGGGTATAGCCCATGAACCACACATCGCCAAAGTTTTGTGTCGTACCGGTCTTGCCTGCAATGTCAATGGTACCGTAGCTTTTAAAAGCATTTTGTATACGTTTGCCCGTACCCCTCGGGTCCGATATAACCGTTTTGAGCATATCTGTCATCAAAAACGCGGTTTGCTGGGAATATACACGCTTCGCCTGCGGTTTGAATTCATAAACGATCTTGCCGTCGGCATCCGTAATTTTACTGATCAAATGGGGTTCATTGTATACGCCCATATTAGGAATCGTGCCGTATGCCGCTGTCAGTTCCTTGACAGATACTCCCTTGCTGAGCCCACCCAGAACGCCTGTCTGAGCATGTTCATCCTGCGGCTGAATCGTCGTAATCCCAAGAGCACGAACAAAATTCCAGGCGTTTGGAATTTTAACTTCATATAAAAACAATCTCAGCGCAGGAATGTTGATTGACCGATTGAGTGCTTCGCGGGCTGTCATCAGTCCTTCGTACCGTCTGTTATAATTTTTAGGGATATGATAGCCTTTACGTCCGTCTTTCAATACAATTTGCGAATCATCAATAAGACCAGCAGGCTGAGTGTAGCCTTTTTCCAAAGCAGGCAAATAGGCTGCAATAGGCTTCATGGCAGAACCGGGCTGACGCGTCATCTGGGTTGCATAGTTCATTTGCTCAGTATTAAAGTCTCTACCCTCGATCATACCGAGTATAGCCCCCGTTTTATGATCAATCATGATGGCTGCAATCTGCTCGAGCCCCTTCTGCTTACTGTATGGAGAAAAGCTTTGCGGATTGGATGCAATCTGCCGCATATCGTTATAAACTTTCTTATTTATCGTTGTATAAATTCGATAACCGGATCGTTGCAGCTCTTCCCGTGTATTTTGAAGGAGTTCAGCATGCTCAGGTTTGGAAATCTCAGCTGTTGTAAGATCCGGATTTTGCTGGAGCGCCAACAACCGGGCGGCCTCTCGCTCCGTCTCCAGCATCAAATAAGGGAATGTATTGTAGCTTTTCTCGCGATGTGGTGCAAGAGTAGCTTTAATATCAAATTGGAGTGCTTCGTTATATTCCGTTAATGTGATTTTACCTGTTGCCAGCATTCTTCCCAGCACGATACGCTGGCGCTCCATAGCTTTGTTGAAGCCTTCTTCATCAAATTTCCCTTTACCGTCAAAAGCCGAATAAACAGATGGCAATTGTGGAAGACCGGCCAAATAAGCCGCTTGAGCAATATGAAGCTTATGTAGATCACTTACATTAAAAATCCCTAACGAAGCCGACTTGATCCCGTACAAATTGTAACCTGCGGAGCCATTGCCAAACGGCATTTTGTTTAGGTATGCCGCTAATATTTTATCCTTGCTCATAAAACGTTCCATGCGCAGTGCAAGCAGCATTTCCTTCACCTTACGGCTGTCCGTCTTATCCAGACTGAGGAAAACTCGCCGGGCTACCTGCTGTGTCAGTGTGCTGCCGCCTGTTTGGCGATTTTCGTTCAGAAGCTTCTGTTTGACGGCGCGAGCCGTCCCTTTTAGATCAACACCCTGATGCTCATAAAATTGGCTGTCTTCCGTTGAAATAAGGGCATCTACAATGGATTGGGGAACATCCTTCAGATCCACGAGCTGCCGATCCTCCTCCATGCGCATTCGGCCAACCGGGGTTACCTGGTCATTAAAAAATACAAAGCTGGTCAGAGCGTTCTCATTTACCTTTTCATATATCAACTGACGTGATCGTACAGGTTCATCATGAACCAGCGCTGCCACATAACCGGATATAAGGCCTCCTGCAAATAGGACCCCAAATACGCCCGCAAGCGAGAACCACTTGATATTAATCAGCAAAACTCTGCCAAAAATACGCCACCTGCTGCGTTTTTGAGATGATGGTCGACGTTTTGGGTTCATAAAAATGGTTTTCTCCCCTCAATATGCATTCATTTCCACATGTCTTCGTTCAAGATAATATGATACGCCATGTTAGATTTTACGTAAACAATAACGTTCCAGAAAATACATTTTGATTAGGAACACTTGTTCTGTATATAATACTACTATATGAACTTACATTCAAGAATATTTTGGAAAGACGATCAGCAGACATCTGGAAAGGAGATTGCAACATTGAACGAACGCGGAAAAAAAACTATATTTTTAGCAGACTGCCAAAGCTTTTATACCAGCATTGAGAAAGCCGACAATCCCGAATACCAGCATAAGCCGCTAGTCGTTGCCGGTGACCCTTCGTTGCGTTCAGGTATTATCCTGGCTGCGTGTCCGCTGGCTAAAAAATACGGTATATCTACAGCAGAGCGTCTGGGAGAAGCGATAAAAAAATGTCCTGACCTTACCATTGTACGCCCGCGCATGCAGCATTATATCGACGTCTCATTAAAAATAACAGAAATTTATAACGAGTATACGGATTTGGTTGAGGTTTTCAGTATTGATGAGCAGTTTCTGGACGTAACCGGAAGTCTCTCCCTGTTCGGAGATCCGGTGAGCATCGCAAGTGAAATTCAACAAAAAGTAGTGTCACAAACAGGGATATGGATTCGTATCGGTATCAGTTCCAATAAAATGCTCGCTAAAATAGTAATAAGACACACAAAATATCTTGTACATAATTTTAGAACCTTGTAGGAACAACGCTTTTCTCGAAATTTATGCTGTACATAATTTTTATTCGCTGACTAATCCGTTAAATTAGATTCTCAGATGCTGTTCCTTAAGATCAATTATTTTATTGAAAAATTAAACTAAAGATAAAAGGCAAGTTGCTATCTATTAGGGGGGGCACTAGGGTAACTGACACCATCCGTAAGTATATAGATTAAACAAGAAACTTATTGATAATGTTCGATGAAATTAAAGTGTTAAACTGGGTCGTTGAATACCGCGGTTTTTGAATTGAAAAATCGTCAGCTTTTAGAATATAAGTTCTAAACTGATCCATTAAAAGAAACAGCTGTGGACCAAGACTTGAAAAATAAAGTCTTAGACTGCCCCTGTTGTCATTAAACTAACGTTCTCCGTTAGCTCAATGATCTGAAGAAATTGTTTCACTCAAGCTATTCCTCAGAAATCTCTACGTACTATCTAAACCCAATTTGACGCCGAAATTAGGCATTCACCTTGCCTAGGGCGAATATCTTAATGGGGAAGTACATTTTAAAAAAATGAGGCGATATACTTGGGATACTTTGTAACTGTCGAACCGGGCGTCAACGTATTTATAGAGGACATCAATCCGAAGGGAAATAAAACGATACTTTTTATTCATGGATGGCCGCTAAACCATAACCAGTTCGAATATCAGTTCAACTTCCTTCCAACGCTTGGATATCGTTGTATCGGAATGGACTGGAGGGGATATGGCAATTCGGATAAACCTTTTAGCGGTTACAGTTTCGATAGATTAGCAGATGATGTCCGCATGGTCATCGAGACGTTACAATTAAGAAACATAACACTGGCAGGACACTCTACAGGAGGCGCGATCTCGATTCGTTATATGGCTCGTTACAAAGGGTATGGGATATCTAAACTCGTCCTGATCGACGCTGCCTCTCCATCTAGCGTTCCAAAAGAATTTACAAATAAAATCATCGAAGATACAAATCATGACCGACCGCAAATGCTGCAAGACCAAACGGGAATTTTTTTCTTTCAGTATATTTCCGAACCGAAATCCGATTGGTTCGTTTTAATGGGATTACAAGCGGCAAATTGGGCGACTTCCGCCATTATGGTCACGCTTAGAGATGAAAATGTTTACAATGATCTCGGTCAGATCAATGTACCCACATTAATTATTCATGGAATTCATGATAAAGTCGTTCCGTTTACCCAAGCTGAGGAAACAAATAAGCTGATCAAAAATTCGAAGCTAGTTCCGTTCCAATACAGCGGCCATTGCGCTTTTTTAGAGGAGCGCGATAGATTCAACCAATTATTATCTTCTTTTGCATAACGACTCGGATTAGCCGCACCATCGCTCCCCATAAATATAGTCCGATAATGCCCGATGATTGAGCAAATCTGCCCTTTCGTATTATGAGATCAACCAGTTCTTTCTGGTTGA
>NZ_ASRY01000142.1 GCF_000520815.1 Paenibacillus maysiensis
GAAGCTGCGGAATGAAATTCACCGTATGGGCAATCGAATGCATATCTGCATGATTGAATTACTGCTGGGAACAGGGATACGGGTAAGCGAATTGGTGGGTATCCAATTGAAGGATATTGAAATAAGTGAACGCAAAGGAATATTGAAGATATTCGGCAAGGGGAACACCTACCGCATCATACCATTGAATAAGGATGTGCGAAAAGCCATTACCCGATATCTTGAAGTAAGGCCACAAGTGGAATCAGAATATCTATGTATTGGCCAGCGTGGAGCATTGGAACGAAATGCGATCAACCTGATTTTGAACAAATACGGGGAACGGATCAATGTGAAGGTCACACCCCATATGCTCAGGCATACACTTGGCTATAAGCTAGTGAAAACGACTCCATTAACGACCATCCAACAAATCCTTGGACATGATAACGTAGCAACAACCAATATTTACACCCTAACAACACAGCAGGATATGGCTGAAGCCTTGGCAAATATCGAGTGGTAAGCAGCCACTCTTTTT
>NZ_ASRY01000143.1 GCF_000520815.1 Paenibacillus maysiensis
CTTATTTTTTCTGTCCAACTTAGTGTAGCCGATCCAGCCTTGTATCATTTAGTTGTTTAGGATCCTTTTTCATGGATGAGCGCCTTTCTTTGGTTGTAGGGCGTCTATTCCATGTAATTCTAAGCTTCTTTGCCAGCTTAAAAGTAAGCGTCAAACCCAGCCCACCTTCAACAATCAAATCATTCATATGAAAATAAAGGCAACTCATTTACAGGAGGTTGCCGAAAGCTGGCGGCAGCGCCTCACTCACCATCTGCAGTCGTGAGCTACGCTGGCTGCTCGACGGGCTTTCGCTGAGCCAGCGGCAAGCTCAACCGCAAGTTACAGCTCAGACCGTCATTTAAATAAAAGTGCGTGTCACAAGAAAATAAAGTGTTTGACTGGATGTGCTGATCCAGCGCTGATCGACATGATTGAAAATCGTCAGCTCCATAAAAATAAGTAGATTGGCTTAAAACCTGAAACAGCGGCAGCTTCGGACTGAAAAATAAAGTCCTAGACTGCCGCTGTTTTATTGAACTAACGTTCTTCGTTTAATATTCTCGTCAGTTAAACGTTCTCGTCCAGGTTCATTAAAGTGCTGTAATGACCTTGCGGCTGTACCAGTCGATGATGTTGAACAAGTACATGAACCCTTTGCCCATCCGGATATAAGTAATGTCGATTCCCCAGACCTGATTAGGGCGTTCAATGGTTAACCCATGCAGCAGATAGGGACGGGTGTACTTGGCGTGCAGACGCTTGCTAAGGTTTGGCTTGGATAGATTGCCTCTAAGCCCATCAGCTGCATTAGACGGCGTACACGCTTGCGATTGATCTCGAAGCCTTGCTCTCGAAGGAACCTGGTCATTCGACGATAGCCGAAATAAGGATGCTTCATGTTCGATCCGATGCATAATCTGTACATTTTCTTCGCTCTCACTCGGCATTGTAATGCTCGACCATGGCTTTACGTTCTTCAGGAGGTTCATTTGAAGCCAGATTTTTAAGTCGTAGACTACCGCCGTGGTTGGCGGTACCCTTATCAATCGTACGATTTTTTCCGTTCGTTAGATGACCCTATGTATAGCAGAAGGTTTTGAAGGACAAAAATAAAAGGGGAATATTGGAATCAAGCTTTGATATATTCAAATAAAGAAAGGTGCGGAGCACGTGAATAACCAGTTATTAATTTTCAACTATGAAGATTTACAGGAACGAGCAAAGATAATATTTGAAAAGTTGAATCATTCATCAGATTTACAGGAGAATTTCCTGAATGACCCTACAGGTGTAGTTACAAACCTATTATATGGTGAGTCCGTGTACCCATGCCCAGCGGATGTTAGCGCTGCCAACATGATGCTTTTTTCACTTCTTAGTAACCCAAAGTTTATGTCATGGGGAAAAGAGCTTCAGGAGCGGATGGCCGCACAAGTTCAGGCAGTAAGTGAAGCGAATGATTCACAGAATATTCGGAGACTATTGGACGAATCACTCCAAATTGGGGATGTATATCAAGAGATATTAGATGCTGCCGTAAGGTTTGACGGATTAAAGTTGCCAGCAGGCTATGAGAACCGCATCATTGCAAAAGACATTTTGCAAATAAAAAATATGGGCATTAATGCAGAAGACAACGTCGCCGTTCTCCTTTTGGTGTTTGTGGCTATAGTTGTTGTTGTTGTTGCTCCGATGGAAAGGAAAGGGATATCTCGTGAAGCTTTATACAACATTTCAAATTTACTCTCCGACCGTTTGATTCAACGAGCTCAGGAGGGATTACAATAAATATTTTTGATCCTTTACCAAAGTACAAGATGCTTTCCGTAATGCCTACATACAAGTGTACTGCTTCATGTGAGCATTGTGGAACCCTGAGTCATCCTCGGGAAACTACGTGGCTACCTATTGAGCAGATGCTAAAAGCAATCGATGAGGCAGCCGATCTTGGATACAATGTAGTCGTCTTCACAGGTGGTGAGGCTACTCTAGCTGGACAGAACCTCCTAAAAGGGATTGAACGGGCCTCCTCCCATGGGATAACTGTACGCATCGTCTCCAATGCTCATTGGGCCACGAACGACAGGATGGCAGAACGTCGCATCGGGGAATTTGTCCGGGCAGGATTGACGGAAATTAACCTTAGTACAGGTGATCAGCATGCTCGTTTCGTGCCTCTTGATAATGTAATTCGTGCAGCTAGGGCAGCGGTCAAGGCTGGGCTCAGAGCGATGATTATGGTTGAGACGGTTCTAGAACGCATCATTACTAAAGAGGTTGTTGAAAATCATCCAGAATTCCAGGATATTTGTAATCAATTTCCTTCTTCTAAGATTAATATTCTGGAGAGTCCATGGATGCCGCTATCGCCATCGACATTAAACAAATATCCAGATGGAGTGACAGTAAACCGTTCGAACTTAGCACTATGCAAGGGTTGTGACAGTATTCTAACTACAACCACCATTCAGGCTGATGGACAAATTGCCGCTTGTTGTGGCTTAGGTATGCGAAAGATTCCTGAACTCAAGCTGGATTCTATTCGAGAGACTAAGCTTGCTACCGCGGATCAGACGGCAGGCGAGGACTTTTTGAAGCGCTGGCTCCGAGTGGAGGGGCCCGAGCGGATCTTAGCCTGGGCGTCCGACCACAAGTCTAATATTGAATGGGAGAACATGTATGCCCACCGTTGCCAGGCGTGTATGCGGATCTATACTGATCCAGAAGTACGGGAGGTAATAGCCAAGCATCATAAGGAAAAGATAGCTGACGTATTGCTAAGTGAGTGGTTAATGTTTCATTACAATCCTCTAGCACAAGTAAATTGATGACTTACAATGCAATGTGCTAAAGCGTAAGTGTCAAAAAGCCCCCACCTTGTCATCAAGTTGAGGGCTTTTTACTGTATCTTTTAAGACTTAAACACCCGGCAAGCCATAGGCAAAGTCGGCGACCATGGCAGCAGGCTGTCCAGCACTTCGAGATCGCTCGGATCGGGAAGCTGCGGTAGCTGCTCGAACAGGTACTTCAAGTATTGGAACGGGTTCAGTCCGTTTGCCTTTGCCGTCTCGATCACGCTGTAGATGTCGGCGCTGGCCTTGGCACCGCGAGGCGTATTGGCAAACAGCCAGTTTTTTCGCCCGATGACGAATGGCTTAATCGACCGTTCGCTTCGGTTATTGTCAATCTCCAGCCGGCCATCCTTTAGAAACGCCGTCAGCTTCTCCCACTGGTTCATGCTGTAAGCAATCGCTTGGCCAAGCAGGCTCTTCGGCAGCGTACGGGACCGCTGCTGTTTCAGCCATACCAAATAAGCATCCAGAATGGGGCGGCTTCGCTCCAATCGAATGTTGTATCGCTCTTCCGGCGCTACTTCCTTCAGTTCTCGCTCAATGGCAAATAACTCATTGCAGAACTGAAGCCCTTGCTTGGACGCCGTTTCCGCTTTGTCCGAAGAAGGCGGCAGCGCCTTCAATGCCTCGTCGAACTTGCGACGCGCATGCGCCCAGCATCCAACGAGCGTGACATCCTTCACCTTGTGGTAACCGGCATAGCCGTCCACATGGAGATAGCCGCTGAAACCATTAAGATAATCCCGCGGATTCTCGCCGCCTCGCGTTGGACGGTAGTCGTACAGAACGATCGGTGGACCCATACGGCCCGTACGATACAGCCATAGATACGACTGGGATTCTGCCGATTTGCTCGGCTCGCGCAGCACCTGCAGGGTCGTTTCGTCGGCGTGCAGCACGTCTTGCTTCAATAAGATGTATCTTCATCCGCTCGGTCAATAGTGTTAGCCAGCGCTCGCTACCTGCGATCATCCAGTTGGCGAGCGTCTGGCGCGATAGCGTCAGTCCCATACGAGCGAATTGCTGCTCCTGCCGG
>NZ_ASRY01000144.1 GCF_000520815.1 Paenibacillus maysiensis
CGCGCACCTCCGGCTGCAAGCCTGCGATGTCGGCGGCCGGGATATACGGCGGATTGGACACCAGGATGTCCACCGCCTTTCCCGCGAACGGCGTCAGCAGGTCGCCTTCGCGCAGCTCCACGGCTGCGCCGTTGGCAGCGGCGTTATGCGCCGCCATCTCCAGCGCTGCGGCGGAAATATCCCCCGCCGCCACGCGCCAGCAGGGCCGCTCAGCCGCCAGCGTGACGGCAATCGCCCCGCTGCCCGCGCCGATATCGAGCGCCTGCGGAGCGCCGTCCGGCCACAGCCGGTCGCCGTGCTGAAGTATGGCCTCGACGAGCAGCTCTGTCTCAGGGCGCGGAATCAGCACCGAAGGCGAAACCGCGAACGGACGGCCATAAAACTCCTGCCGTCCGATAATATACTGCGCTGGCTCACCCGCTGCTTTGCGGGCTATAACCGCTTCCCACGCCTCTTTGCCCGAGGCTGGGAACGGATCGCCCAGCGCAGCGTAGAACGCCGTGCCTTCCAGCCCGAGCACATGCTCCAGCAGCAGGCGGGCGTTATGCTGGGGCTCCAGCACGCCGCAGCTCCCTAAAAAAGAAGAAGCCTCAACTAAGGCTTCTCTGATACTCATGCTCCGTTCCGGCGACATCCGATACACAAGATCGCGTTCGTGTCCCAAAACTTAAACCTCTTGTTCCATCAAATCAGCCTGCTCTGCAATCGTGAGCGCCGATACGATTTCTTCGATCTCCCCGTTCATCACCTGATCCAGCTTGTGCATGGTCAGCCCGATGCGATGATCTGTTACACGGCTTTGCGGGAAGTTGTAGGTACGAATGCGCTCACTGCGATCCCCGGTACCTACCTTGCTCTTGCGCTCGCCTGCATATTTGGCTTCCTCTTCCTGACGAAGCATATCCGAAATACGGGCACGCAAAACCTGGAGTGCCTTCTCCTTGTTGGAGTTTTGGGATTTGCCGTCCTGACAGGTTGCCATAATGCCTGTTGGCATATGCGTTACACGTACCGCCGACTTGGTCGTATTAACGGACTGACCGCCAGCACCGCTGGAGCAGAACGTATCAACGCGGATATCCTTGTCGGAAATTTCAACATCCACTTCTTCGGCCTCGGGCATAACGGATACCGTAGATGTAGATGTATGAATACGTCCGCCGGATTCCGTCGTAGGAATCCGCTGTACGCGGTGTGCTCCGCTTTCGAATTTCATTTTGCTGTATGCGCCGCGTCCGTTAATCATGAAAATAACCTCTTTAAAGCCTCCAAGGTCATTCATGTTCGCGTCCATCAGCTCTACACGCCAGCCTTGGGTATCGGCATAACGAGTGTACATCCGGTACAGATCCGCCGCGAACAATGCCGCTTCGTCACCACCCGCTGCGCCACGAATCTCGATAATCACATTCTTATCATCATTCGGGTCCTTCGGCAGCAGCAAAATGCGAATTTTCTCGTCCAGCTCCCGTTTGCGGGCACTGAGCTCATCAATCTCCATTTTCACCATTTCACGCATCTCGTCGTCCAGCTTTTCCGCCTGCATGGCCTTAGCAGCGTCCAGCTCTTCAACGACAGTTTTATATTCGGTATATGCTTCATAAGCAGGCTGTAAATCAGACTGTTCTTTGGAATAATCTCTAAGTTTCTTGCTATCGTTCGCTACATCCGGATCGCAGAGCAGTTCGCTCAGTTTATCGTAGCGGTCCGCCAATGATTGCAATCGGTCCAACAAGCGATTCACCTCTTCAGTTAAATTAATATGAAGCCAGATTCAAATTCACTGGCTACAGCTCTTTATTATACCAACTAATCGATGAATTAGCTACTAAAAATACTTCTAATTCATGAATTGAATAACAACCATAATTTCAATAAAAAAAGCCGCCACCCAACACAGGCAGCGACTACTTTATTTAGAACAATGTTTTATACTGCAAACCTAATGTTATACATTAAAACGGAAATGCATAACGTCTCCGTCTTGTACCACATATTCCTTACCTTCCAAACGAAGCTGGCCACGTTCCTTAGCCCCGTTCATAGAGCCAGCAGCGACCAAATCGTTGTAGGATACAACCTCGGCACGAATAAATCCGCGTTCAAAATCCGTATGGATAACACCCGCAGCACCCGGTGCTTTAGTTCCTTTGTGAATGGTCCATGCGCGTACTTCCTGCACACCTGCTGTGAAATACGTATACAGACCCAGCAAGCGGTAAGCGGCTTTGATCAGACGATTCAGACCGGATTCGGCCAGTCCCAGCTCCTCCAGGAACATCGCCTTGTCTTCGCCCTCCAGCTCGGCAATTTCAGATTCTACTTTGGCGCTAATAGGCACCACTTCTGCATTTTCCGCTACAGCAAAATCACGTACCTTTTGCACATATGGATTGCTGTCGGCTTCCGTTACACCGTCTTCGCTGACATTAGCTGCGTACAGTACAGGCTTCATCGTAAGCAAATGAAGATCACGTACAATCAGCTGTTCTTCATCCGACAATTCCACGCTGCGCGCAGGCATATCAGCATACAGTGATTCCTTGATCCGCTCCAGCACTTCAACTTCCTGGGTGTATTGCTTGTTGCCACCCTTCATGTTTTTGCGGGAACGCTCAATGCGCTTGTCTACGCTTTCGATATCCGCCAGAATCAGTTCCAGATTAATGGTCTGAATGTCACTGATCGGGTCGATTTTTCCGTCCACATGGGTGATGTTCTCATCTTCAAAACAACGTACCACATGCACAATCGCATCCACTTCACGAATATGAGCCAGAAACTTGTTACCCAAACCCTCGCCCTTGCTCGCGCCGCGTACAAGTCCTGCAATATCAACAAATTCAAAAGCCGTCGGCACCGTTTTGTTCGGCACAACCAGTTCAGTCAGCTTATCCAGCCGCTCGTCCGGTACTTCAACAACACCTACATTCGGATCAATCGTACAAAATGGATAGTTTGCGGATTCCGCACCCGCCTGCGTTATTGCGTTAAACAGTGTTGATTTGCCCACGTTCGGCAAGCCCACAATCCCCGCTTTTAAAGCCATAATCAGAACAACTCCCGTTTATATAAAATGTGCGTTATGCCATCCGTTAGTTTACCAACCCACATTATATATGAGAACCTATACATGCGGCAAGCATACGACTGTGACTTTCAGGATTTTGCTATATCCTCTACTTCTTCATTTAAATCTCTTTGCTCATCTGAATATCCGTAACCCGATAGCCTGACTTGCGGTACACATGCAAAGCCCGCTCATTATGCCCAAATACATGCAAACCGATGCGAACGGCTCCCAGCCTGCGAGCTTCCTGTTCCAAAGCCCCCATCGCCAGCGTACCTAGCCCCCGCCCCTGATATGAATCGTAGACGAGAATATCCAGCAGAAAAGCTTCTTTTCCTTGTGCGCTATCCGTAATATTGAACCAGATATAGCCCGCTTCCTCTTCGCTCTCCACAACATCCGTATCCGAATACATCAGCATATAAAGGTGAGCATGGGGAGTATCCAGTCTCTTTGGCAAATATTTGCCAAAGCTTTCCCTAGCCCGTTCCGGTGCTTCCTCCACCGTCCACGTCCCTGCTTGAATTTTGTCCTCTGCGTAATCCACAAGCGAGCGCTGCTCAAAACGATCATACTGCTCGTCGTTCATAGGAACCAATCTGATGAATCCACTCATCCGTTCGCCTTCTTTCTTAATCGAGTCGTATCTTTAAGACTTTCAATCCCATCTACCCCGATGCCAAACATGACTGTGCGCAGTTCCAGCTCCACCTGCTCCAGCCGCGCTTCCAGTGCCTCTGTGGAGGCGACCGCCGATCCGAGCAGCGACCGTCCGAAACCCGCCATATCAGCGCCCAAGGCAAGCGCCTTGGCTGCATCGACACCGTCTCTCAGTCCGCCACTGCCGATCACTGCGCCATTCGGCTGCGCCGCCCTGACTTCTACGATACAATCTGCGGTGGAGTTTCCCCAATCCGCAAACGCTTCCGCCGCCGCACGGCGTACAGGATCGGGATTGCGGAATTTTTCCACCTGACTCCAGCTTGTCCCGCCTGCGCCAGCGACATCAATAAAAGCCGCCCCCGCATCGTACAATCTCGAAGCCGTCTCACCATCTATACCCCAGCCTACTTCCTTCACTCCTACGGGCACTGAAAGCTGGCGGCACAGTTCTTCAATGCGTCCAAGCAATCCGCTAAAATCCAGATTCCCTTCGGGTTGGAAAACCTCCTGCAATCCGTTCAAATGTAGTACCAGCATGTCCGCTCCGGCAATCTCCACCGCACGGCGACAGTCGTCCACACCAAATCCGTAGTTCAACTGTACCGCTCCCAAGTTGGCAAGGATCGGAATACTTGGTGCCAGACGACGAACCGCAAAGGTCGGAGCCAGTTCTTCTTTTTCCACCGCAGCTCGCACCGAGCCTACTCCCAGCGCCCAGCCGCGTTTCTCCGCTGTTTCTGCCAAGCGCTCATTAATCGCTCCCGTCTCCGCGCTGCCGCCTGTCATAGAGCTAATCAGCAGCGGTGTTCGCACTGCGCGCCCCAGAAAAGTAGTGTCCAAACCTACCTCATCAAAATGCAGCTCAGGCAGTGCACAGTGTTTAAAGGCATAGCGCTCCAGTCCATTCGTGATGCCTTGGCCTGCCACGTCCTCTTGCAAACAAAGGCGGACATGCTCTATTTTCCGTTCACCTGTCCGTGCAGTAGGCAGCAAAGAGCCGGATTTGTCGGAACTCTCAGGTGTTTCAGATTTATTTTCCACATTACTCATCTATGTCCCACCTCATTCAGGTCACTTCATGTATTTACATTGGTCCGAAAACACAAATAAGACCGCTCCCGAACACGGTAACCGATCTATTTATGTATTATTACAGGCAATTATTTAGATACTTTTATTGTAGCATGGATGGAAAAATATATACACAAAATCGCGAGCCTTTCCTCTGCTTATATAAACCATTCAGGTGAATTTTATTTGTACCTTAGTCCTCAATGTCTGCGTAATAACTGTAATTTGCCTTAACACATTGCATGGATTTCCTACAGCAACCACATCATCAGGAATGTCTTTGGTAACGATAGATCCCGCTCCAATAACTACGTTATTTCCAATACTCACACCTGGAGTGATTACGGTATTTACGCCAATCCATACACTGTTCCCAATCGTTATCGGCTTACAAATTCGAGCAAGGTGTTTCGCACAGCTGAATCTATCGGGTGCCCAGTCATAGTGTTGCAAGTCCTACCCAACAAATCTTTCCTTTGCCCGATTTTCTCGTCTATTTCTTCTGCAAAAACTACCAGTGGAATGGCCGATTCAGATTCAGCATGTTCTTCTCAAGCGTGTCTCTAATCCTATAAATTAAAACACTTATTATGGATATTCAACAGGCGTGAAATTATAAGTATCTGAATAATAAATGCGTAACCCGACCAAATGATACTTTGATCTATTTATGTTTTCTCTTCTGGAGGTAAAGAATGGTTGGAGTGTTTACGTTTGGCTTACGCAACAAACAGTGATAATGATATAATAAAGAAAACGTAGTTGATCATTCATGAAGCTGCTTAATCCACGGAATGATTTTTTATTTAAACGTATTTTTGGGAGTGAAGAGAACCATGATGTCCTGTTGGCCTTTCTGAACCGCACGTTTGCGGAAGCCGGAAAGCCGCCGCTCAGTGATATTATTCTTTTGAACCCTATACGGACAAGGACTCTCCACGTGACAAGCAATCTATTCTTGACATTCGAGCCAGAACTACAGAAGGAGAAATTATCAATGTCGAGATGCAATTGTTCAATAAATATGATACCGAGAAAAGAACCCTCTTTTATTGAAGTAAACAATACTCTGGGCAATTACAGGAAGGGCAGCCATATAGCCAGTTGAAACGGTGTGTGACCATTAACATTCTGGACTATGCCTTACTACGGAATAATCAATATCATAATGTGTTTCATCTGCGAGAAGATCGTACCGGAATTTCGTTAATCGACGATATTGAAATCCACTTTCTGGAGCTGCCCAAGCTAGATGAACAAGCCGTCTCCATCGAGAAAGGCGGGCTTGTGAATTGGCTGCTGTTCCTGAAAGGCGCAGATCAATCCAAATGGGAGGTGCTGACAATGAATGAACCTGTATTAAAGAAAGCAATGGATACGTTGGAGTTTTTGAGTCAGGACTTGGAAGCGCGGAGACAGTATGAAGACCGTCAGAAGTATCTGCATGATGAAGCATCAATGTATGAAGCGGCTGAAGTCGCAGCAAGAAGAGCAACAGTAGAAGCCAAAAAAGAAGTGGCAAGAAAGCTACTTGCTCTTGGTGTTGAATTGTCTGTTATAGCTAAAGCCTCTGGTTTAACGGAAGATGAAATCAAGGTATTAAAGCCGTTCCAGTGAGAACATATAGAAGAGCCGACCATAATGCGGTCGGCTCTTCTTATCTTCAAAGGAGTATATTTTTGACTAGTAAATTCCGACAATAGATGATTTCGCACGCTCCAAACACTCCGAAAAAACAATTCCTGACCACAAAGTTGTTTTACTCCCCTTGCCACATTCTAACTTATCCCTAAA
Source organism: Paenibacillus maysiensis (assembly GCF_000520815.1). GTDB lineage: Bacteria > Bacillota > Bacilli > Paenibacillales > Paenibacillaceae > Paenibacillus > Paenibacillus maysiensis. The sequence goes on from NZ_ASRY01000144.1 coordinate 6,599, forward strand.
CAAACGAAAAACCCTTAACAATTAAGGTTTTTTTTCAATAGGACGGATGGGGATCGAATCCATGACCCTTACCCTGTCAAGATAAGGATCATCATAACGTCCTTTATCCCTTCATCGAATCAGGTACATGTGAAATGCTTTCTTGCTGCTCCTTCGTACGCCCGTTGCCAAACTTGAATATCAGAATGCCGCCGATAATGACCAGCACACCGATCAGCTTGGTAAAGGTGAACGGAATCTTTTCCAGTCCCAGCCATCCTAACGAATCCCACAGCAAAGCAGTGCCCAATTGTGCCGTTAATACGATAGATATCGCATAAGTCGGACCAAGCAGCTTCACTCCTTGTACCAGACAGAATACCACGCCAACACCAATCATCCCACTGACCCAGTACCACGGCTGCATATGTTGTAGTGTAAATGTATTTTTTCCTGCAAAAATAAGACTGCCGAGCAAGGAGGCCAGAAACCCCGTCCCCAGCACAAGTGTGGTTGTGGCCCATGAACCTGTCCGTTCGTTCACCTTATTATTGAATATCGTTTGCAGGCTAACAAAGGCTCCTGCGATAACCGCCAGTACAATTCCTAATAGCATGATTCAGCTCTCCCCTGCTAATTCTTTACGAATGATTATGCTTCATAAATATTATGGCCTGCCAGTTGGCCCAAACCTTCTCTGTCACGAATCACAATATAGCCCCCTGTTCGTTCCACCAAACCATCTGCGCTCATCTTGCGAATCACACGGTTGAGATGCCTGTAGCTGGTTCCGATCAAATTCGCCACATCTACGAGACTGGATGCCCGCAGTTCTTCATGAAAAGAAGAAGAATCCCCTTCCTCGAAGGAAACGGATAGCAGGTAACTGGCCAGTCTGACTTCCACAGGATACATTAGGTTAAAGCTGGAAAAGTCAGAATCCATGCAAAACTTCCGGGTAACGATATCCAGCAAAAATTGCAGCATTGGAGCGTAGGCTCTGCCATATTTATTCATCCATTGCTGGTGAATACCGATTACATATATAGGGGATACAGCCTCCACCGTATTGATCACGTTGCTTCTGCGAATATATTCAACATCCCCAATAACCTCAATTGGTGTTTTGAAGCAGAGAACCAGTGTTTTGCCTTCCGTTGAACTGGTATAAATCTTGACCTTGCCCTGTACCAATATGTACAGATGTTCAATGGAATCCCCTTGTGAGCACAGCTTTTCCCCTTGCTCCAAACGATGCAGTGACAAATAAGGCCGCAGCGGCTCATGTAGTATGGATTCTAGCTGATGCAGTTGTAAAAAATGCTTCAGTTGCTCTTGATCCTGAATTTCTTTCATGCTTGGGCTCACCTTCGTTTTCTACGTTCTGGGTTCCTTCTCCGAATGAAGTTCTATTTAGAGCTTCAAAATGATCACACCCGCGATCATCATGCCAATGCCTATAAATTGCGGCAGCTTCATTTTTTGCTTCACTACACCAAACCATCCGTTAATATCAACCAGAAAGGTCAGGCACAACTGGGCAATCAACAGCGCCGAGATCGTGAATGTAACTCCGATATGCTGAATAGCGGTCACTTCACTGAATATGATGATAGCTGCAAAAGCGCCACCCAAGAGATACATAGGCTTTACCTGCTTCATCTCCGCCACATTTCCATCTCGTGTGAACATCCAGATCAATGCCGCCAAAATAACACCCGTTAACTGAGTAACCGTAGCCGCCTGCCATGTACCGATATCCTGACTTATCCATGTATTCGCCACCCCTTGCAGCGTAATACAAGCGCCTCCCAAAAAAGCAAATAAAATTCCTCTCATGAATCGTTATTCTCCCTATCTAAGTGACTTTTCTATTTATTAAAGTATAGGTTAGTCTCACCATAAAGGACATATGTCCTGAATCAACAAAAAAATCCCCTCTTCATAATAAGAGGATTAGATATGTCCCACCTGTTCTGTGAAAATGCTCTCCATAAATGAGAAAGGGATGGGAACCTATACTGTATGATCTATTCCGATTCCACATAATCTATAATGGGTGCCCATTCCAACCATCCATACCTTTCCTTCCAGTCATTACGCTTCAATCCTGTACACTTGCGTTAATAACTAGACAGTATCCCATCCTAAAACTGCATGTTCCGGTACGATGAAGTGGAATGCAGCGTTCAATAGAGGAGTTGACCCCCATATGACTAAGCATGATACGCTGCATTCTGAGCTGGCATATAACCCTGTTTCCCAACAAAAGAAATCTAAAAGAAAGCTATTCCAAAGGAAATCCAGGCGAACAAGCCGCGCTATTAAAATCATTATCCTGTTACTCATCCTGTGGCTGATTGCCATCATGATCTATCAGACCCATAAGCCACTGCCCCCCTTCGTTTCTTATGAAAGTCAGGAGTATTCGATCAACGAGGTAAACTTCTGGACGGATTTGACCTATCCTACCGGGGATGGAAGTACCGCACAGCACGAAGGGCAAATTTTGAACCGTATGCTTGGGATCGTTGACAAAGCCAAACAATTTATCGTCATCGACCTGTTTCTGTTCAACGATTATAAACATAAGGGCCAGCGCGTCCCCCAAGTCAGCGCACAGATGACCGAGCATCTTATTGCCAAAAAGAAGGCCAATCCTGATATGCCTATCTTTTTCATTACAGATGAAGTCAATACCAATTACAATTCATCCCCCAATCATTTGCTGGAGAATATGAAACGAGCGGGGATTCAGGTTGTGCAGACCGATGTGGACCCGCTGCGGGATTCTACGCCAAGCTATTCTGCGGTGTGGCGTACCTTTTTCCAATGGTTCGGACAGCAGGGCACAGGCTGGATTCCCAACCTGATGGCCAGTGACGGACCTGACGTTACGGCACGCTCTTATCTCAAGCTGTTAAACGTCAAGGCCAATCATCGAAAATTGGTTGCCAGCGAGCAAACAGCGCTCATTTCCACAGGGAATGTTCACGATGCGAGTGCATATCACTCCAATGTGGCGCTGGAGGTGAAGGGCCTCATCATCGGGGACATTTTACAAACCGAGCAGGCAGTGCTGGACTTCTCCGGCGGAGGGCAGCTTCCTGCCTATACGCCACAAGCGGAAGCCTCTGCTCAATCGGGAAAAGACAGCTACCGGATCAAATATCTAACCGAAGGTAAGGTATACACATCGGTTCTGGATGCCATCGGGCAGACAAAGAAAGGCGATAGCATTCATATGGGCATGTTTTATTTGGCAGACCGTAAAGTGTTGAACAGCCTGCTGGATGCCTCTGCACGCGGTGTGAGCATCCAATTGTTGCTGGACCCGAATCAAAACGCGTTTGGACAGGAGAAAATCGGCATTCCCAATCGTCCGGTCGCCAAAGAATTGTCCGATAAATCGGGTGAAAAAATCCAAATCCGCTGGTACAATACGACCCATGAGCAATATCATACCAAGCTGATTTATATTGCCAAGGGACAGGGAGATCACATCATTTTGGGCGGGTCTACGAATTTGACATCACGTAATTTGAACGACCTGAATCTGGAAAATGAATTGTGGGTGGCCGCTCCGGCGGACAGCAAGCTGACCCGACAGATTGCGGCCTATTTTGATACATTATGGAATAACCGGGGAGCTGAATACAGTCTGGATCTGGAGGCTTACGAGGACAAATCTACATTTTGGAAAGGTATACTATATCGTCTACAAGACATCTTGGGCTTTACCACATTTTAAAATTAGGAGAGCACTGTAGCGTGCTTACTTTCCTCATTCAACCTACAGCAGCGGTGAAAGCAGCCGGGCAAGGGATTCCATCAAACGCTTGAACAGACGCTTTTTCATAAATTCCTCGCGTACGATCAGGCTGGCAGACTGCAAATCCCGCTCATAATCCGCCACCATCTGCTGTACACTATGCGTGCGAATCAACAGAGCGTTGACTTCAAAATTCAGGTGGAAGCTACGCATGTCCATATTAGCTGTCCCGATGGTCGCAACCTCCCCGTCAATAATGAGAAGCTTGGAGTGAAGGAAGCCTTTTTCATACTCATATACCTTGACCCCAACCTCCAGCAACGTTTGGAAGTACGAATGGGACGCGAGGAACGGCAGCCACTTGTCCGGTTTGGCAGGAAACAGAATCCGCACGTCCAAACCGGACAGAGCCGCCATCCGCAGCGCGGTCAAAATATCTTCATCCGGGATAAAATAAGGAGTGGCAATCCATACCGATCTGCGGGCGGATGTGATCATGGAGAAGAACAGATTTTTGAGCACTCTCCGCTCATTATCTGGGCCGCTGGCAATAATCTGCACGCCTCCGTCCGTAATTGGCTCGATTTTTGGGGACAGATATTCCTTATTCAGCACCGATTCACCCGTCATATGAAGCCAGTCCTGCAAAAATATAAGTTGCAGCGTTCGCACAGCCTCGCCCTTCACAATCATGTGCGTGTCACGCCAAAAGCCGTAGGCTTTGTTACGGCTGAGGTACTCATCCCCTACATTCAGACCGCCGATCAATCCAATATTGCCGTCGATAACCACAATTTTACGGTGATTACGGTAGTTTACCCGGCTGGAAAAGAACAAGATCCGTGCACCGCCATAAGCGACGACCTCTACCCCCGCATCCCGCATTTCCTTCAAGAAAGCCTTCGACAGTTGAATGCTGCCCACCGCATCGTACATAAACCGTACCTTGACGCCAGCTTTGGCCTTTTCGATCAAGATTTTCTGAATGCTTGTGCCGATATCATCCGACCGGAAAATGTAGTATTCCATGTGGATATGATGCTCTGCCTTGCGCAGTTCCGCCAGCAGCGTGGAGAAGGTCTCATCTCCGTTGTTCAAGATTTGGGTTTCCGCCGCAAAATAAATCGGGGAACGGGCCAGCCTGCGTGCCAAACGCATCAACTGCTGCTGCTCATCTGTAAAGCAGGTCAGATCGCGTTTGACGTGCATGGCATCCTTCTCGATACGCTCGTAAGCCTGCTGGTCACGCAATGCCTTTTTGTCATACTTGCGGCGTTTGAACACATTTTGCCCGAATAAAAAATAAAGAGGAAGTCCAACCACCGGCAGCAAGGCCAGAAGCAAAATCCAGGACATCGTAGTGGAGGGATTGCGATTCTCCGAAAAAATAATCAGACTGATGGAAATGACCGTCAGCGTGGAGAAAATACTGATGACCGTTCCTTCATTTCTGCCGATGGAATTAAACAATCCAAAATAATATATCACAAAAACCATAGCTGCAATTAACACAGCCAGTAAGCTTCGCCTCATAATTTGCCTCATTTCCAATGCACTGCATTTGACAGTATTCTTCATTATATTGTACATGAGCACCTTAATTCTTCCCACTTTTTTGTTTGGATTTATGAAGAAAAAAAGAATCCAGGGGAAAACTCAAAACAAAACCGGATAAAGCCGGATTGACACTTACTTTTTTTCATGAGAAAATAAACTAACGAACGTTAGGTAGGTGATTAATATTGGGTATGAAGGATATCCGAAAGGCTGCTCTTTGTCAATTTGCCGCCAATGGGTATGAGGGAGCGTCCTTGAGTAGTATTGCTGCTGAGGTCGGAATTCGAAAACCGTCTATATATGCGCATTATCAAGGCAAGGAGGATCTGTTTCTACAGGTGGCGAGGTACGCTTTTCAAGAGCAGAATTTACGTATTTTTGAATACTTTTCGGAACGCAGAGGTCAGTCGCTGGAGCATACACTGCATGACTTCCTGTTTTGGATGGGACAGGAATATAAGAACAACAATACAGCCAAGTTTATGCTTCGTTTTTCCTTCTTTCCTCCTGTATCTTTGTATAACGAGGTTCTGGATATTGTTAATCCTTTTCTGGAAAATATGGAGCGAAAATTAACTCGCCACCTCCGGAATGCACGAGATAGGGAACCCTTCGGTCACATGGAGCCAGTGGATGTGGCTCTATCCTTCATAACACTGCTCGACGGAATCATGGTGGAGCTACTGTACAGTGGGAGCCTGAACTACCACCGAAGACTGAACGCTGCGTGGCCTATTTTTTGGCGTGGAATTACGTTAACCCCGCCTCATGAAGCGTGAAGGAACAAGAACGTAACGAGTGATTAATTTACAACTAATCTATATTTAAAGGGGAACGCTCATCATGAATCGCAGCTGGATTTATGTTTTTATTGGTGGCCTTATTGAGGTCGTATGGGTCTCGGGTCTGAAGCATGCGGATTCTGTACTCGCATGGATTGTAACCGTGCTGGCTGTAGTGGCCAGCTTTTATTTGATCATGAAGGCTGCGAACCGTTTGCCTGTGGGCACAGTATATGCTGTATTCACCGGACTGGGGACAGGGGGAACGGTCGTAGGTGAAATGCTGCTATTCGGGGAACCGTTTCAATGGTCCAAAACGCTGTTAATCGCCCTTTTGTTGGCAGGCGTGGTCGGCCTGAAGTTAGTTACCGACCGTGATGCTCAGGAAGGGAGTGGCGCATAATGGCTTGGATTGCATTGGTTATCGCGGGATGCTCGGAAGTGTTTGGAGTTATCGGTATGAAGGGAGTTACGGTGGGCAAAGGATGGAAGTCATTAGTGCTTATGGTCTTATCCTTTGTCCTTAGTTTCTCTCTACTCAGCTATGCCATGAAAAGTTTGCCTATGGGAACTTCCTATGCCGTATGGACAGGTATCGGAACGGTCGGTAGCACGATTACAGGCATGTTCTTGTACGGTGAACAAAAAAGCGTACTGCGTGTGTTGTTTATCGCTATGATTCTTGCCGCAGCCCTGGGCTTAAAGCTGATTTCTTAAAGGAGTGATGCCTTGTGATTACCACCGTAACGCTTAACGCGGCTGTGGATAAAATCTACACGGTTGCAGGCTTCGGTATGAATGCCGTCCACCGGATCGAGGGCGGCCTGACGGTGCCGGGCGGCAAAGGCGTCAATGCCGCCCGTGTCATTCGCACGCTGGGCGAGCCTGTGCGGGCGACCGGGTTTGCCGCTGGACACACTGGGCGGCTGCTCATCGACGGGTTGAGCTCGGAAGGCGTAAGCGCCGATTTTATCGAAATGGCGCACGGGGAAACCCGTCTCGCCAT
>NZ_ASRY01000145.1 GCF_000520815.1 Paenibacillus maysiensis
CTTCCGAACTATCTTCAATTAACCAGTCGTGATAATGTGCAAGCAGTTCACCAGAGTACCACTTATACGCATTAGGTTCTTTTTCAGGTGGTGGAGCAATAAACGGCTTGTTTACAAACACATTTAAGAAATGCAAGCCGTTTGGATTTGTATACTGCTTATAATTTTCAAATATTTCTTTGCGAAATTCCGGTTTTATGTAGTGTAGGACACCACTTGAAAAGATAACGTCAAAATGCGTATCCAAACGATAATCTAAAATATCTGCCTTGAATACATTAACATGGACACCGATTTTTTCAGCAAGTCTCTTGGTTTTCTCTATACCTGCGTCCGAAACATCAAATGCAGTGACATCATATCCATTTCTAGCAAAAAATACGGCGTCTTTTCCCTCACCACATCCAATATCCAATAATTTTATGTGTTTATTGGGGGGCATAAACTGCAAAACCTGATAACACACTTTATTAGGTTCAGTACCCCAGTAATATTCTTGCGTTTTATATTCTTCCTCGTAAATGGTAATCGTTTTATCCCGTGATACATACCCAAGAAGCTTGTCTATGCTTACTTCTAAAGTTCTTGATAACTGAGGTAGTAACGA
>NZ_ASRY01000146.1 GCF_000520815.1 Paenibacillus maysiensis
CAAATGAAAAAGGAACCCTAGCTCATAGCCAGAGTTCCCGTGTATGATATGTACTTTTAAATTTTCAATATTTCAATCATCATTTAACTTGCTAAATTTCTTCTCGAAAAACTATAAATTTTAAATGGTGACTCAGCTAGCTTCTACAGTTCAATTTGATCGCTTATATTACTAATGACCTCTCGCCAACATTGCTCCCGTTGGTTGTCCAGTACATGATATACTTCCTCTTCCAATACCTTGTATCGTTCATTTAATTCAGGCAAAAGGTGAGCCATTCGCTGATCTATAAGTTCTTCCAAATGGGCTTTTTGTAAAATCTCATTCGTTACTTCTTGCTTGACACGTTGATGAATACTTTGTTCCAGGCTAAGCTTAAGCGTTGATGAATCTGGAATGACTTTTCCTTTATCATACTCAGACATCTTCCCTTCCAGCCAAGAAACAAATAATTCAGAATCCATGGCATTCAACTCGACTCGATTCGTTTGTAGCCAATCTTTCCATTCGCCAGCTACATAACCCGCTACAGGCTTCTCGTCTCTCTTCCTTTCTAACTTTTCTACTTCTAGCCCCATATGAACAGCTTCCTCTGGATCAAGTCCCAAATTGATTACTCGTACTTTTCGACCTGGGCGAGCTTTCGTTTCCTCCACCAACGTCTCATAGATTTTAGTTCCAGCAGCATCTGCATCATGGATACAGAAGAATTGCAGTTCCTCCTCGGTTTCCCCCAGCATATCCAGCAAATCCTTAACGGCTCGGCTGGCATATCCCTTCGATGTGACCAATGCACAATCATATCGTTCAGGGAATTTTGCTTGCTTTAATAGCGGGAATAAACCTTCCTTTTCGCAATACAGGATTTTATTAAATGTCCAATTCGGTCGACTATAGTCTTGAACCGTCAATGTACCGATAGGAATATCCTCACCTGTATGCGGGTGATACAATACACCTCGATTATCCCGATATAAATTTGGAATCTCTCCGCATTCATTTTCATAGTTGGTGATGATTCCACAAAAATTTCCATACTCAAGCTGGCGACCTAACTCTGAGATGATGTAAGGACGTATGGCATAATACAGTTGGCGTAAGCTAAAAGGATACTTACCGTTACCACTTGCTTTGTCGATGGCTGCTTGCAAATGAGTCAGAATGATATCCTTCTGTGACTTCTTCTTGTCCGTTTTGCTTATATGCTTCTTCGCTCGTTTCGCTGCCTTCTGAATAGCTTCTTTAATTTCATTGTTCATCCAATTTAGATCAGGCTCTTTACCATCACTCACAATCGGCATATAGGGAGTAGTGATATTCAGAATAATGTGACAAGGTTTTATTGCAATTTTTTCATAGAAGCCACTTGCAAATACAGTAACTGATTTTTTATCTACGCTAAGTTGGTTCCATCCTGTAGTTGGAGATTTATTGACGAGGATATCCAGTCCAGAAGACTTATTGAAATCAACCCAAGCTTCAACTGTAAACGGGATTTCGGCGTTATATATTCCTCTACCACTTTTCACTGTAAATTCACCGCTGGACTTGTAGTATTCATAACCCGTTATTCCATTCATACTACTGTAACGAGATCGATTGACCTGTTTACTGTGATTCCGAATCGCACCAAGCAATGATTCCGTTTCATCAAACGAAAGTGATTGAACCAATTTGTTTTTATAGTCGCTTGCCACTTTTCCAGCTTTCGTCCCTGTGCAACCATCAAACTCTGCAACCAACTCGCGTACACTACCTGTATAACCTTGGCACAATTCATAAAATGCTTCTGACGTGTACCAATAACCTGAGGTTTTCCCTTTATACTCTCCACCCTGATTATACTGAATGGCTAATTCGGCCCAATGTAGGTCTGGCTTTAACGAATGACCAAATTGAATCTCAATCTTCGTTCCCGTATGAGGAGAATCGCCTACTTTCTTAGCCGTAGAAGTTCCATCGGCTTGGAAATGAATCTGATATCTTTGTCCACGTGTAGATACGTATAAACTCCCACCCGAAGCAATAACAGCACCTGATACAACACGAAGTCCATTTCCCAATGCACCCCGAGTTGGCATTCGTAATATTTTACTGGACAGAAACGGACGATTAATGGAGAATAACTCTGCCAATAATTCAGGATTGATCCCCTTACCCTGATCCTTCACGTAGATTCCATTTGGTTCCACATATCCCACTTCACAGTTACCACAATGATCCAGCGCATTATCTGCCAATTCCTTCGCAACCAGTAGTCCAAGTTTATCCCGACTAACTCCAGCTTTCTGTGGCAGTGTTTCTAAATTTCTAAATTTTGTCCAATCCTGAGTTGTGATCAAATCCAAGTTTAAAATCTCTCCCTTTTCGATTTTTTTGAGCAAGATTAAAATTCAATATGAAACATGAAAATTTTAAAGCGATAATCTATAACTCTATTGAATTAGCCGTGTTATTCACATCACGACCTCTCTACGGGCTGACAAGCCCTGTGCGAAGCACCCTACTACATCAAATAGTCTATTTAATAAATTCTCTAATCATTATGTAAAATTAGTTTTAATGGAACTATTATTCATCTACTCGTGGGATAGGGGAAACTCTGGGCGATAAAACCACTTCGCTGCGCTTCGTAAACGGTAGTATCGCTTGCCGCCGTTTCCCCTCCCACACCCAACCCCTTTGCGGCTCATTATCATTCTCAACTTGCACGGTTTCTTATATATTATTATAGAAAACTGTATAAGTTAGGATGGAAGAGAAGTTTCACCGGAACGATGTATATACTGTTGTCTCCCTCCACCTTTTAGCCGTGAAATTTGGATGTTATGCTGCTTGAGCATATGTTGAATATTCTCCTTTTTGATCAGTCTGCTCCAATAAGTATCTGCAATGTCCAATTGTTTACGTACTTCTGTAACCGCGATAGATTGTCCATCCCACGTTTCAATATAGGTGTATAGCCGTTTTTCTTGTTTGTCTACACCCTTTTGGTGATTTTTCTCCAAATCAAATTCTGGAATCTGTTCTACTTTGAATGTACATCCTTTAAATCGTTGGCCTATCATTTCTTTCAAGCGGTTATCGACACCAAATAAGTAGATATCAACCTGTTCATCTGAACTAAAATCTCGCACTTTGGTTCGGAATACCTCTTGTTCCAAATCCACTAACATTCTTCGTAATTCAAATATGTTGAGGTTATCATGACCAAATCGGCTCGTTTTTCCATCAAATTGAATATAGTTTTGTACCTTATTCATGTCGCTTTCATTTAATTGACCTAAACGATCCAGATTCAGAAATGTATATAGAAAAGCAGCTACAGTTTCATCCGAGGGTAAACGGTTCCAGCCAATCTGAACCATTTTCCGGCAATGCTGAAATAGATTTTTCCCTTTGGTATTCCCAAAGTAAGGAACTACGTTTTTTCCATTCTGATCCTGATCCAAGACAACATAAGGATGATGTTCGAGTTGTTTGGTAAGTTGCTTATTGATATTCATTTTTCCACCCATTTTATAAGAAACAACATACGTGGGTTCGTTGAACTTTTTTCGAATCCAGTTGGTCACTACTTGTAGCTTAGATTTAGAGTTTTCAATAGCACTTCTACTCATATTTTCGTTTATGATATGAAAGGTAACGTTATCATATTCTTTATAGTCATCGATATTAAAGTGAACGAATTCTGGGGTGTAGCTAGGGTCTCCTTCACCTGTTGCATCAAAAATGTATGTTCTAAATTGTTCCAAGTGGAATCCTTCTTTGGGAAAAATCACTTTGAAATAAATGGAGCTGGAGGTATTACAGAATAATCCTCCTGATTGGAAAAATAGTTGAATCGCAGCGAGTTCCTCAGTAAAGGGTTGAAGATATTTGTAAAAAAGCTCTAGAAATTTTTCCTCAAAGATGTCTTCATTGTGAAGTATAATTCGACTGCGATATTCTTTATACTGATTCTGCAAATCCAGTATTCTACCCTGTACTTGATGCAGAACATGTTTCATATACATTTTGTTATTTGTCGTTTCGGAATCAAAAATTGGAATCTCATTCACTGCGTTCGACAGTTTTAACAAGAGCTTCTCATCCACATTCACTTGTTTTTCTAGGACTGGTTTTTCGTCCATCATAATAATGTTACGTGAACGTTCTCCTCCCCAACAATTATAAGTCGTTAATGTACTCAGTTTATCCGTTCTATAATGGGAAAATCGCTCCTTGCTCATGGCCACGATAGGACTGTTCTTCTGATCAAATCGCTGTTTAAATACCCAACATTCTTGGTAAAAGGGACAATTTCGGCTGGAGCAGCTACCTTTGACATATTCGGTAATCCCATTCAGACAATGTTCTTTGTTCCAGCCTTCCATCACATATACCCAATCCACTTTATTAAAATCGTCGTAGTAACCAAATTGCTCTCGAATTTTGAATTGTATATTTTTCAAGTCTTCGATCCGGTCACTGACGATGATCATGCCCAAATCCAGTTCTTTTTCATGTTCATGAAATACACCGATGTTATTAATGAGCGTTTCTACAATGGATCGAATCAAAGTCGATTTGCCAAATCCAGCCTTAGCCGGGATGACTACAGCTTTATCGGGATGCTTCAATTCGCTAAAGATAAGCCGCGCACAGTCCTGTGAAAATTGTTGTTGCTTGTCCGATATGGATTTCTGATATGAATGTTGAAAAGTGGAAACGAAGCGATTAGAAACCTCCGCTGCCAAATCATTTACTTTTGAGTTGTTTATAATGAGATCATCAATTTTATAGGAATCAATGATCACGCTAAACAAACGCTGAAAAAGTTGCCCATCCTTAAATTCTTTATTGTAAATAACTTCGTTATAGATACGTTTTTTCTTTGTCTGCTCCATCGTTATGATCACCTGCCTGAATTACAATAAGCGAGCTTTAAATTGGTTATAATGTGACATCGTTTTCCGCAGTTGCGGTGAGTTATTAAATATATAAATAACACGATTGTCATCTTTCAAGTCTAAACGCTCATTTACTTTCTTGAATCCATTAAACATCAGCCATCCGGCCATTCGAGACTGAGTAATGACAATTGTATCGCTTTCCATATCTGACCTCCACATATAATAATGATTTGAATGTGAAAGGTAAACTTCCTCTCACATCCCTCTCTACCGGCTGACAAGCCGCATGGTTAAGCTCGGAAGTCTGCTAGACAAGTGATGGAAGCTTTCGTTGTCTTTATAATGTGCTTAATGGTTATAAACTTGTTCATATAGCCATTGAGGATGGAATCTCCTTCTTTTCGAGCAATGCTCAATCCTTCAGCCACGCCAAGCCAGCCTCGGTCATCAAACAAGGTATACGTCTGACCCACTATTTTCTCAGCTACTTCTTTGGGATTCCATGTCCTCTTTTCGCTGCTTACCAAGGAAATTTTGTAGTCGATGAGATCATCGAGCTTTGCATCCTGTCGTTTGAGGTACTTATCAGGAATGCTCATATCTTTGCCTTCGGGCCATTGCAATGTGTAAGCTTCTTGTTTCATCACCGTGGTATAGTTATGGCCTAGCCACTCAAAGGTATATTCATCGCTCTCTTTTGCCTGCTGGATATATACTTTATCATTATCCTCATAATGAAGCTGTACATTTTGCAGCATTCCTTCACTAGCGACCACCCAACAAAAGGAATAATTTTCATTCGATTTTTTCGCTTTGGAGTCTACGTAAGTCTTCCGCACAGCAGCCGTAGCAAGTAGAGAAGGACAATCGCATATGTGTTCTGCTGCTGCTTTCGTTTCCCGATATAGCTCTGCAAATTTGGCATCCACTTCTTTTCGCAATCGCTTCTGCTTCTCGTCTGATGCGAATGGATTCATACTTTGCTTCTCTTGTGTTAGCTCTTTATTTCTTTGCAAGAACGCTTTATAGGTTGCATTTAACGCATCAATCGTTTGATCCACACAAACTATATCCAGGTCGGGATTTTGAAAATACTGATAGATATTCTCAAACTGATGCTTTCTAATTTTTTGACCTGTATCCTCCAGCATAATTCGATTTACATATTGCTTAAACGAAAACATGGACTCGGCCAGCTTATCTAAAGCCGAGGTGTGCTCACGATCCTTGTTGTAGTTTTTTCCATCTTTGAAAAATGTAAATTGTGGCTTCAACGTTCCATACCGATGCTGAATTACATCTGGAATGACCACTTGGTCGAACAGACCCGATTTGGAAGCATCTATACATAGGGCTTGTAAATGCTTCATGATCGCAATCGGAAACTTGTATTGCAATAACCTATCCTTCGCATTAGCCATATTTTCAATCGTCGTATTGATATCGGTGATTTCTCCCGTTTTATCTTCAGAGCGAATAATAAAATCAATAACATTTGCCTTGTTCCATTCCTCTGAAGGAGCGGTGGATTTATCTGCATCGTTGACTTGCACCAGTAAATCGATGACATAGTCTGCCAGTGATACTTTAGCCTGAGCGGGAAAACGTTCCACAAAATGCTGCTGGATATTCTCATTCAACAGGTCAAGCCGATTTTTACCGTGGTGTTCACTTTTCTCGTTATTAACCTTGAAATTGTACTGCTGTAGGTATTCAATCTGAGTCTCTGCCAAGTTTAATTGTGTAGACAGAATCAGTAATTCATCGCCGTCCCTGTCTGCGCCGCCAAGACGATCTGGCTCTGTCCCTAAAGGAAGCTGCACAATGTTGTCGATATGACGAATAAACTCAGCATCCTCACCTTCATAATCCACAAATGTGGTTCGCGTGATTTCACTGAAGGACATGATCGGATTTCTCGCAAATAGATTCTGGCCTAATATCGCACCGCCACAGTAACTCTGCTTGGCAGATAGAAACCCTGTGTACTCCCAAGTGTGATGATCCGCTGCCGCAGCGTAAGACAAAAACGCTAAAATGTCTTGAGTTACATATAGATATTTGGCTTCAACATAAAATTTTCCCAAGCCCATTTCATCTATTTTATGGTCGATTACTTCCTTGATCGTTTGCCTTACTTTATGATCGAATGCCAATTTTTTATTAAGGTGGAGAGCATGAATGGCATCGCTACATTGTTTACCAATTCCATTATCTGAATTTTCTTGATGAATCAAGTGCAGGAAGGCATACAAATAGCGGAGATTTTCCCAGTCCAGCTCCTCTTTGCGATAGATACTTAATGCCCGATATATGAGATCACCCTGCACATGGGATAAGCAAACGACATCTCTGGCTTGCAGATCAAGTGCCAGTAATAACTGATATGATGATTTTCGGTATTGTTCATGTACTGGCTTGGCAATATTGGAGATGCCAATCGCATCATAGCCATACTCGATCAATTTAGACTGGTATGCTGCTATCGAGGGAAATAACCAAGCTTTCTCCTCTAAACCGTCTGGCTTTTCTCCAATCACTTGCAGCTTCGCTTTAAAGGTAGACTCGGTGGTTAAAATATCGATCTTGTCTGCATCATGCCATGTTCCGAATATATCCTGAATCCGCTTCACGTTATGCTTACGGAAATACCCATGAAAATCTACACAGGGGAAAAAGCCTTTGATCGCTGGCAAGCGTAATTGATAACCTGTAATCGTATAGTCTACCTTAAGGAAACACTCCATTTGCCGTCCTAACTCTTTTGAGACCAAACCCATACCATCAAATACATTTTCCATGACCGTATGATTTTTTACTTCAGCTAATTGCAACCCCGTTGACCATGGTGTGATGGGGAGTTCTTTTTTCTCATACGGCTCAGTTTGGTCGATAGTCCATACGGGAACCGAAACGCCATCTTTCTTTTCGACTTTCCATGCAGGTTTACTAAGGTGCTCTAAAGTCACTCGTCTACTATTCTCTTTTTCCCAGCGACCAGTCGTTTTGTATTGCTCTCTATCGTTAGGTGCGATAGGAAGCTCAATTTTATGCTCTTTGACCTTTTTGTTGATTTTTTGACGCTGCTTTTCATAGTGTTGTTCTTCTTCCACATAGGCTTGAAGCTTAACATATCTGCCTTCTTCTTCGGGTGTGCGATCATATGGAAGGATCATCTCTACATCTTCCGTTACGGGTATTTCCTTATCAGGGAGAATGCAGATAGTTAATTGCTTCATGTCTACAGGATAGAGATACACGTCTGTCGTCATTAAAGCATTTCGCGTCAGATTTTTAGATACAGTACATTTAGTCGGTTCGGTTCCAAGGGAAACATGTTCCTTCAATGCTTCAGCGTATTTCTCTAGTACAAATAGCTGACGACATTCTTTGTTTTGAGCACCGGAAAGGACATTATCCAAAAATACATAGTTATGCTGAGCAATCTCTTGACCGTCTGACTTTGTATAGATGGCGGTAAAGCCCTTTTCCAGCAAACGTTTGAGTTTGTCATTGTCCTCTTCACTACGCCCACGTCCAGTTTCGATGGTCATGATTGGGAGGAGATTCTTCTTTTTCCTGATCGGCTTGCTGTTATTGGATTTTGGATCGGTAGTATCTTGATTGGTTATGTACTCTGGAGTAGCATCGAATTTCTTCTTCATTATTTTCTCGTACAAAATGTAATACAAGAAAGTTTCACTTGTTTGTTTAGCATCTGCTAAAGTATAGACCAGCGAAAATTCGCCATTTTGCTCTCTTACATCGCCAAGTTGATATTGCCATATGTGGTATTGTCTTTTTTTGATCATCTGTTAGCCTCCGATATTTAATGCGCAATACAGAACAAACGTTTCTGTTTTTATTATATCGAATATGCGTTCCCATTTGAATAGTTAGTGTAATAAAACTTTTGAAAGTGAAAGAAAGTTTTTTGGCGAACGAGAAAAGAGACTGTATTATTAAATCATTATCTCGCTCCTGATCCTAACTGGCCATTATATATCACCCAGAAAGGCATGAAGAAGAGACCTAGCATCAGTTACTAGGCCTTGAAACTCGAGCTTCAATTTGATTAGTGTGAAAAAGATGGAATCTAAGCTTTCTTCAACACAAAGCATAGGGAATAAATTTTTGGCCTCTTCGCTATACATTGTGGTAAAAGTTACTTTTTACAAGCTTATAGAGCGATTTGACATGGAGCCTCTGCGGGCATGAGTACTCGCGAAAGTCGCGAAGGATGAGGGTTCGCGTTGCTAACCAGCTTATCATGCCCGCCTCGCCATATAAAATCGCTGTCTATTTACCCCACTTAGAGTAGCGAGGAAGCAATTTTTCTGACCTCATCGCTGCCAGTGGAGCGATGGAGGGATTGTATGTTAGGGAAAGAGCGAAGGAAAGCCATATATAACAAGGCTTTTATAAGTTTAGTTTCTCTACAGTCAAGTATACTGTGGTGCTTTGAGAAGAAATAATGTGACCAATATAATGCCCTTTATTTTCTTAATGGAACCCAGCCAAAAGGGTATAATTTTCA
This sequence comes from Paenibacillus maysiensis, assembly GCF_000520815.1. Taxonomy (GTDB): domain Bacteria; phylum Bacillota; class Bacilli; order Paenibacillales; family Paenibacillaceae; genus Paenibacillus; species Paenibacillus maysiensis. The sequence goes on from NZ_ASRY01000146.1 coordinate 9,433, forward strand.
AGTTTTTGAAATTTTGGCTTTTTGTTTTAAGCGATATTCTAATAATAAAGTATATTCTATCTTCAAATTTAAAATTTCATCTGCATTCCATATATCTGCTTTTTTAAATAATTTGCTAAATCAAGGGAATTGACATCTAATCGTTTTAACCATTCAATACAATAATCAGTGCTAATATTTTCATGGTTTCCAATAATTTCAGATAATTTTATTGCTGCTTCTCTCGGAAGACCTATAGCCATAAATTCCAAGGCAGATGCTGTACATGCACCATATTCTAAGTAAGCTGATATATTTATCACCTTTTCAGACTCCTCGGCCTTCCCAATGCTAATAAGAAAAGTCTTTAATACCTCGATATATGTTTGTGTATATTTAACGATTTGATATCTTATTGTTCTATTAATAAATTCAATTTCATTTTTAACATGCTTTGTTATCTCTCTATGTTCTCTACTTAATACAGTTCTATTAAAAAACATTAATTGCGCTAAAGAGGTTCCCCTCATCCATTTATGTCCAGCCGTAGTAATCTTTTTTTCTTGTTTATCACTCCATGATTGCCCAATAAAAAGATGATTAATAATTTTTACTATTAGCGCAAAACTATCGTATCCTTTCTCATTCAGTGGAAAGGCAGGTAAAAATAAATCGTAAATATTTTTATTTAACTCAAAAAAATCCCATAAAGCATTAATTCTATTAGGCATAATACCCGGATTTTTATTGAGTAAGTCTCTAGGAGGCTTGAACTCCTCAATTGTTATTCTAGTAATAGAATCAATTTCTTTTAATGTACTAGCATTGTGCTCTTTATTATAGGAAGAGTTCTCAAGGTTTCTTCCGAGTAAACGTTCCTTGATGATTAAAGAAAAGAGTTGCTCATTATAATCATCTTTTCCTGGATTAGAATTCTGGGTTTCTATGAATTCTTTGAAATTAACGCTGTCCTCAATTAATTTAATTTCAGAAGAAGGCACAATCTTTTGATATCTTTCCCCTGAGACTGGATTACTTCTCCATCTCTCCAATTCAATGCATATGATATTTCCCGCAAAGTCATTTCCAATACGTCCAGCCCTCCCAGCCAAATTCCAAAAACTAAGATTATCTATGGCCTTGTTTCGACCCTTTTGCGGCTTATAGACAAAAATATTTTTAGCAGGCATGTTGACGCCCTCAAGCAAAGTTGATGTACAACTAACTATTTTTAAAGCACCAACTTTAAATAACTCTTCAATCCCCGACCTAATAATTGCAGGTAAGGAACCAAAATGAAATGCTAAACCCCTTCTGATAAAATTAGCAAGTTCATAGCTTTTTGTTATATACTCCTCAATAAAATCTGCAAATTCATCTAATCGTTCATCATTTAGACAAGGGAACTTTCCACTATTAAATAATTCTCTAATAACATCAGTGGAAAGCATTGGCTCATTCGCGTAAATAATAGAGGTCTGATTATTCCAAAGATATAATGCTGAATTAGCTAATATCTTAGAAACTGTATTTCCTGAATTAATATAGTATTTTCTACCAATGTTAATTTCATTATCTTCAACTTTTTCGTCATAAAGAGCACTAACTAATAATTCTTCAGCCCCCATCCTTACCATAATAATATTTTGTCGCACCAATGGTAAATCGTCTTTTTCTTTTAGTCCTCTCTCAAAGTCAAAAGTTTCTAACAGCTTTTGTGGATTTTTAACCAGAGGACTTGAGAATAAAATTTTTGAATCTTTCCACAACACACGTGAAAACTTAATTGCATTTTCAAGTAATACTCCTCTTCCACCATATTGGATATTGTGTGCTTCATCAATAACAATAATCTTCGTCTTTATTTTATTTGCATCTTGTTTATTGCATAACTGGTATAGCCTCTCTTGAGTAAGAACTAAGATATTTGATCTCTCTGGATATTCTACAATTACTTCTGTCTCAGATGAACATCCTACATATATATTCTTTAAGCCTAGCTCGGATATATTAACAAGGAAATCGTTCATAACTTGTTTGATCAAAGCCCTTGTAGGCACGATGTAAATTACAGTAGTTCCCTCTTCTTTACTAATTATATCTAAGAGTACTTTTAAAAATATATACGATTTCCCCGCTGATGTCGGGGCTGAGATGCTAATACCATCGACATCCTCTTCAATCATATCAACAACTTTTTTTTGAAAATTAGTTAAGAGATACTCTTGTCCTGATAACCTCCTAGTATTAGCATACTCAAGTACATGGGCTTCAAATAATGCCATACCGTTTAATTGACGTTTATAGTTACTCATATCATAGCGATTCTCAAGTAATTTCATTCCTGGATAGTTCCCAAGTTTTCTTAAAATTAAAAGAGAAGCCATTGAAACACTACTTGAAGGACTTATTAAAGGTAAGGTTGTAGCAATGTTTAACGCATTCTGCTGATTTTTAATTTTACTTGAGGAAGCCAATAAATTTGCAGATTCTAGCAGTATCCTTATTTCATCATCAGTTAAGTCTTCACTCGTTTTATTGAAAAAGTCGAGCTGAATCTCCATCTTCTTAATTTTTTTTAATAAGATATCTAACTGTTCACTTGATTCAAGTTGACTTATCATAAATTCAAAACTCATGATTACACCTCGGTTCTAGCTAAGTTTTGACATAAAAAGCTCTTCAAAATCAGAAATTTTATTAAACGGAAGTAAAAACCAGTTAATTTTAACTTTTTTGACTTCAGTAGTGCTAAGTATCTGCTTACAGATATATTCATGATTTTTGCTCAATTCTTCAATAAAATAATGATTCAATTGCTCTTCAATACGAGAACCAGTAATTCCATCCTTTTCAAACATCTCAAGAAGATTAGAATCATACCCTGTAAAAACTGTAAGTTCTACACCAACCTGGCTCCAATCTCGAATATCATAAAAATTATCGATTGATTCTTTTAATGGACCCTGACTTAAATTATCATATGAGTACTGATCATAAAAAAAGATATCACCCTTCAAATTTACGATCGCTTCTAATTCCTGAATTAATGTAGAGATACCTGTTTCAAAACATTCATTTAAAATACCGCCACCAGTAAATAAAACTAATTGGCTATCTTTCATCCCAGCATGTACATCATTTGAGACATAATTTAGTTTTGAATTCGACTTACTGCTCCTAATTCTTGTATACATTTTAGGCATTTCTAAAATGCCTTCAATTAGCATCCAGAGGAGCATTGATCCAAGTTTCCCACCATTACTAATTTCGCTAACTATTCTATTTGTTTTCTTTATAATGTCTAAGTGCTTATTTAAATCAAAGATAGCCAAATCGCTTAAATCACATGCATATTGAGTAAGCACTTGTGCCAAATGCATTGCTAATTCGTCCACTCTTTTAATACCAATATCATTATATTTTAGATAGTAGAAATCAACATTTATTTCAATTTCGTCATTGAGCAAGGAATGATCTACTTTGTTAAAAAGCTCAGTGCAAACTTTTTTTTGCAACTGCAATCTTTCTTTTAAAAAGTTATTTGAATTAGCTATGGAAGAATCAATTTTAACGCCATTTTGCACCAGAAATTCTACACACTTAAAAAAGCTAACTGATTTAAGCTGACTCTTAATAGCACTGTATTCTTCCTTTATTATAATTCCTATAACTTTATTTTTAACGACCAATGGTGCCCCAGATAACCCAGCAAGACCATAGGACCATTCATCTTTAATATAACTACTTGTTAATTGCTTATCATATGTTACAGAGTCATCAAAACTATTATCTAAATAGAGTTTTCCAATTAAATAACAGTATGCAGTCCCTTCTTCCTCAATATTCCATTCTCTAGGATAACCCATAGTTTGCCATTCAGTTTCTATGCTTTCATAGCTATTACTGTCAAGTGAAAGCCACTCTTTGATATGATCTACTTTCCCCTCAATTTCAAGCAAAGCAATATCATGTTCAATAGAATCAGCAACTAATTTAGCGTTTTTTATAAAAGATCTATCATTTCCGGAATAGAATTCAAGTTCAATTGGTTCATCATTTTCAATATTTTTTTTGACACAATGCCTTGCCGTAATTACTTGACTTTCATTTATTAAGAACGCTGTCCCTTGACTCCCACATGTAACCTTTGCGGTAATATGATACAAATATTCAGCTGTAACTATGTGAAACTTCCTCCTCGGATTCGTTTAATGAACATTTATTATAGTTGGGACCTCTTTTGTTGCTTGAGCTAAATCATTCGTGTACTGAATACTATAACTAAATTGATCCATTAAACCAGAATCGTTAAATTTATTAAGTATCTTAAAAGGTTTATAATTAAATATGAGTTCCTTATTCTGAGTATTGTCAGTTGTTATTATCCTGTATATAGTTTCAATATCAGGATGACTAAAATTTTTTCCTCTTCCATTCGTTGAGAAGATGTATTTATCTGAGTTTATTAGCTTTAGCAAACTAACACTTGTATTATGTTTACTTCCGTGGTGAGAAACTTTAACTAAATCAAACCACATTTTTTCTTGTTTTGTTTCTTCCAACAATTTTTTTAAATTGTACTCCACAACTTTTGGATGGCAATCTCCTAAAAAGAGCAGCCTCTTTCCTCTAAACTCTAAAATAAATGCAATTGAGCTTCCATTTACCTCAGCTGTATCGGGTTCAAAAGGCTTCTTTGCAATCTCTTCTACAGTTTCTTTAATTGAAGAGACTTCATTAACTCTCCTCTTTTTCAACTCCATTTGAAGATTAGACATGACGGATTGTAATATGAAGTGCGACACCTGCTG
>NZ_ASRY01000147.1 GCF_000520815.1 Paenibacillus maysiensis
TGGATTGAAACGTTACGGTGGGAAGCGTGACGGAAGAAATGCTTCGGAGCTATATCGCGAATCAGTTCACAGAGGAAAAGAACGAAATTTTCAAGATTGAGGACGAGTTTTAGTCGTCGACATTGATGTCAAAATCCACCTGCTTTGAGCAGGTGGTCGTTTAAGAGATGTACAGCATTGTTTGAATCCCTGCGCGAGTCAAGTTCCAAATGATCGAGGTAGCGGACGAAAAGGCTCCCGACACACTGAGCGAAGCGGAGGTCCGACAGGTCAAGGAGCGAGAGGGTGAGCGTATCCTTGCCCATGTAAAGAGTGAAGCACATGTCATTGTGCTTGCCATCGACGGTAAACTCTGGAGCTCGGAAGAGCTAGCGGAGGAATTGGACAAGCTTGGCACCTACGGTACTAGCCATGTCGTCTTCGTCATTGGCGGTAGTCATGGTTTTTCTGACGAAGTCCTCCGTCGCGCCCAGCAAAAGCTGAGCTTCGGAAGGATGACCTTGCCGCATCAACTGATGCGATTGGTGCTGGTGAAACAGATTTATCGAGCGGTGAAGATTAATCGGGGGGAACCGTATCATAAGTAGGGCGAAATTTTTTGAATCAGCAATTAGAACTTTGCTATGGGTTAAATTCGTCAATGGAATTGAAAATATCTTGAATTGTATTAAGTTTAATTATCAACAAATGTATCTTGACTCATTATTTCTCTTTTAATGCTACTGGGTCAGTTTGATTTAAAGAGCTCAGCTGTTTAATAGCGTTTCTAATCAAGTCTTGGTGGTCGGGTGCTTCTTCAATAAAGTCGACTGGTATCCAGTAGGGATTTGGTTGGGCGGAACGGTACCTACGAAATTTCAAATTCCTCGAATGCTCATATTGCTCGTCGCTAAATATCAACGCTCTAGTGCTTCTTTCAGATCTTGTAGGCTCTTGGTCGGGCCAACATGGTGCTTAAACATGTTCTCACCTTTCTGGTTTGCCTGATATATTCTAAGCAAGAGTCGTATCCATAATGCCAATGTTGAGAATATGAATGCGAATGTCGCGATTAATCAGTTGCCTACCCGTCCATGCTTGAACTGCCCCGCCGTACTAACACCTTGCATATTCGTACTTCGCTATCTTTGAAATCCTCCTCTATGATTTGTCTGCCTACTTTTGACATTGAGTTATAACACCGCCTGAAGCCACATGCTATCATCTCTTGACTGCCGGATAGGGCATAACTTTTTTACTTTCGATGATAGCCCATCAGAATATACCAAGCAAATTGTTAATATATTGAAAGATAATGAAGCGGCGGGTACCATTCTGTTTGTTGGCAAACAAGTGAGGAAGCATGCGGAGGGGCTTTTTATGCTTCCGAGCAAGGAATGGCCATTGGTAACGTAATCTGGCTTGTCAGGATACCGCCAAACAGATGGATAATATTCGCAAATCAAACGACGAGTTGGGAAGCGTTATTCGGGGCCAGGTGGCGGTGTTTCGTCCGCCATATGGCGCTATCAACGACGAGCTTGATGCAACGTTGGGAGAGATGAATATGAATTCGCTGATGTGGAACCGGGATCGGGAAGACTGGAAGACGGACAAGGCGTTGGATATCATTAACTATTTCAAGAAGCTGTAGCCCTCTGGTGTCATTTATGTTTTGTACGAAAAGAAGCAGACTGTTGGAGAGCTACCAGAGAATATTGCCAATTTGAAAGAACAGAAACTTGATTTTGTTATGTTTCGCTAAGCATTATATAAGTGGGAGGCCTTCGTCCACGATGCAACATCGTGAGGCAAAGGCTTTTTTGGAAAAAATAGATAAATAGATTATTTGTGTGAGATATGCTAACATATCAGATTATATTGCTGTATGATTGGCATGGTGTAGCGAATGGTCAAATATAGCTGAGGGAGGTCATTAATTTGTCAGATAGCGTCGAGGTGGCAGATAACTGCAAGAAAAGCACGTCGGTCCTTGAGAAGCTGGCATATGAGGATGATTTGCAAAGCGATAACAGCAATATTAGACTCATTAGTCGAACAAATTACATGAAGTCTGTTTTGGAGGCTCCGCTTTGTCTGATCCTCACATCGTATAGCAGTGAAGAGCAGAATTTGTCACGCTCCTTCATTGGAGCCAGAGGGCGTTATCAATTTGAAAAGAAGATAGACAGGCAAGCTGCCGTAATGACCGATACTATTCCGGTTATGCATAGTCATAATTACACAGAGCTTATTTATGTTTTAGATGGGGCATTTGAGCATTGTATAGAGGGGCGGAGAAGTACCTATAAAAAAGGGCAGGTTTGCATTTTGAATAAAAACATTCATCACAGCATTCGATATCGTACAAGCTGTACCCTTGTTCAGTTATGTATATCGAGAGAATATTCGAGAGAGTCCTTTCAGTATAATCTGATTCACAAAACATCGCCCGAGTTGTTCCAATTTGCATCGGTAGAGGAAACTAAAATCGCAGATTATATATTGCAATATATGGAGTTCATTCCGCTGAGCGACAGTGGCTGTGAATATGATGAAATTAATACCCTGATAAAAATGCTTGACAAGGAACTAAGCAAGCGAACGCATGGACAAACCCAGATGGTGCGTGCACTGGTGGTTCGATTATTTTCGAATTTTGTGGACTATCCAGAAAGGTATGCCATTCATCATCATGTATTGAATACCCAATCTAAAGAATATTTATTTAATCAAATTACAAGATGTATTGAACAAAGTTCCGGACGTCCTACGCGACAGTATCTGGAGCAGCAAATTGGTTACTGTGGTGACCATATCAATCGAATTGTGAAAAAGCACAGTGGTATGAGTCTTCGAGCGTATATTCGTACAGTCAAGGTATCTAAGGCGGAAAGAATGTTGAAATATACGGATGAAAGCATATCGAAAATTATTACCTCTATCGGATTTGAGAATAAAACACACTTTTATCAGCTTTTTAAAGAAAAAAATGGAGAGACTCCACGTGAGTTCAGGGCCAGGTTTAGGTAAGGTGGTTTTGCTAACTCGGAATTCTAGTTAATAGGATTCCGAGTTTTTTTGTTTATTACTTCTTTAATGTTATATTTGTTGACTTTCTACGTGAGTATTGTGAGGAATAAGTCTGTTCCTGTCACTATTTGCAGGCCTGATTCTGTTTTCGTCAATGCTCCGTAGTAGCAACGATTGTACACTAAGGGTGTCAAGACAACGTAAAAGATGCAGCAAAACGTTGTAAATTTCAAATCATTGAAAGGGTGATAGGTCGATGGAAGCAAACCTGTATACAACAATTAAGGATTCCCTGGTGGAGCACTTTTATCCAAAGGGCTGGGACATTCAAAAGCTGGCGCAATGCTGCAGTCACACACCAGATGAAGCGAAAGAAAGACAACATTTCTGGCATCAGGATTTTTGCGTGGAACCGCTTGATCCTTCCTACAGCGAGGTTAACGACTGGAGAGTCAAGGTTGGCTTTGAGCTTGCCATGCAGATCAAAACGGCCAAAGATCTGAATCAAAAGATTGCTTTGCTGCTGACGGGATATCCACTAGGGCAGTATCAATGGACAGTGTATTTTCTGAAGGACTGGGGCGTTTATTGCGATCATGTATATAGCTTTGGCATGGAGGACTGGTCAGATGCTGCAGGACAGCCATCTTGCATGTTCAGCGATGCATTAAATGAGCATTTTTATGAACTGCTGGGTGAGCATACGGTTCCTGAGCAGCAGAGATTTTCAGCAACGCCCGAGCAACTGCCATTGTATGAACAAAAAATATCAGAAATTCAACAGGGTGGAGGCAAGCTTGTCACTGTATATGGCATTGGCCGTGACTTTAATATTGGTTTTTGGGAGCCTCATTGGGCTGAAGGCATGGATTCGTTGCAGGCCTATAAAGAGATTCCATACAAAATTGCCGGAATGCTTCATCCATTGACTGTCATTACGTACGCTATGACAACATTCCGCAGTGATTTTACGGCGGTACCGGCGCTGGCTAATACAGTAGGACTGGGGCTGATTTTGAAAAGCGACTATATGATTGGCGGCTGTGATCGTTTGTATAAAATTGGTAATGATATTTTTCATTCCTGGCAAGGCATCGCGTTATGGGCCACCTTGCGCTATGGGCCGGATATGTGGATTCCGTCTTCCTTTATTCCGACTGTACCGGGCAAATTCTTCTATCCGGTGGAATTGGCAGATGTGGGACATGAAGAGCGGTAATTTGGACAGGAAGGCATCAAAAATAATGAGATAAAGGGTGAACGAATATGACACTGGATTTGCTTTCAACGATAAAGGGTTCGGACCTTGAGCATGCGTTTCATGAGAAATGGGATCTGGAACGAATTCAAAGCATTGTAGGTCAATCATGGGAAGAAGCGCTGGACAGACAGGATTTCTGGCATGATGGGTTCGAGGTAGAGCCTGCCGACTGGTTTGAGGAGGTGCATATCAAAATCGGTTATGAAATGGCAAAGGCGATCAAAAAAGCCAAGGAGAACGGGCAAAAGATCGGTTTTCTGTTCCCTATCAGTCCTACCGGGCAATACAGATGGTGTGTTTATTTTATCAGACAATGGAAAATAAAGTGTGATCATGTGTATGGATTTTCAATGGATGACTGGTCGGATATGGATGGAAATGATCAGAATGTATTCAATCAGGCGATTATTGATGTGTTCTACAATCCGCTCGGCGAATATACCGTACCTGAAAATCAAAGAAATTATGCAACGGTAGAAGGGCTGCCTAGCTATGCCGAGAAGATGAGAAAACTTCAAGAGGAGGGCGGCAAAATTGTGTTGGTCTATTCCGTAGGCTGGCCGGGACATTTTGCTTTTAATGATTCGGCATGGGCGGATGCCTATGACAATATGGATGATTACTTGAAGGAGGACTACCGCATTGCTGGTAAAGTCGACTGGATGACATTTGAGGAAAACTCCTGTATGGGCTTTAAGAGTAACTTTACGGCAGTCTCTGCGAGAGCCAACTCTGTATCGACGGGCTTAATGAGCCGTGCTGATTATTCCATTGGAGGTATTTTGGCTAATATGCCGGGAACCTCTCATAACTGGCAAGGGTTGTTTGCCTGGATCACGTTACGGTATCGGCCGGATATGTATATGCCTTGCTCCATCCTGCCTACCATTCCTGGAAAGTTCTTTATTGTAAAGGATGTTGTTAGCATCAAGGAGCCTTACAAGCTGAGAGTGGATTAATAGCTCTTGTGTGTATGTGCGAGCAGGTGTAATCAGTTTTTTTACAAAAGCATCTACTGCAGCACCGAGCCGCTGGCAGATGCTTTTGTTTTTCACTAGGGAGTGGAGTTTTTTATGTATAAAAAACAGAGGAAGAGGCCAACTATGGAAAATAGAGATGTGGATGCGACTCCGGCAGTGTCACCACAGGAGTCCGGGGATTTTATCACGTACCGCTATCGATGGGTCATTCTTGCTGTAGTTTCGCTCCTGTGTGTTTCTGTAGAGCTACACTATTTGACCTTTGCCTCCATAACTGGAGAGGCAGCTAAGTTTTATCAAGTTTCCGATTTTAGCATTAATCAGATTTCCATCTTGTTTATGCTGCTTTTGGTCATTCTCAGCTTACCAGCCGCTTATCTCATCAATAAGCTTGGCTTGTACAAGGGAATCGGTTTTGGCGCAGTGCTTGTTGGTATATTTAGTGTTGTAAAAGGAATGTATGCCAATGATTTTACAGTTGTTTTCTATACCTCAATGTTCATTGCAGTGGCCCAGCCGTTTATTGTGACCTCGGCTACGCGTGTATGTGCAGTCTGGTTTCCGGCGAGGGAGAGGACAACGGTTAGCGGAGTAATAACCTTTTCTCAATTTATAGGCATGGGTGTGGCAATGAGCTTTTCTTCCGTTATAGCGCAAAATGAGGGCATTCCCAGCTTGCTTTGGATATACGGTTTGATCTCATTGGTTATTTCAATTATATTTCTCGTATTTATGCGTGATAAACCGCCAACACCGCCCTGTCTGGAGGGGGATGATGTGCGTCTCAGCTTCAGGGAAGGGCTTAGGCACTGTTTCAAAACGCCGAGTGCTGTTATATTAATTTATACGTTCTTTATCGGGACAGGCGTCTACAATGCCGTGTCCACCTGCATTGAGCAAATTCTTCGTCCCCATCAATTGGGAATGGGGGTTATTGGATTAATGGGCGGTGTTTTGCTTGTTGTGGCGATGATAGGCACCTTTATCTGGGCAGTTGTTTCGGATAAAATGAGAAAAAGAAAGCCCGCTTTATTTTTAGGTTCTCTATTGTTTATTCCGGGACTGGTGCTGTTGAATGTCGCATCAAGCTTTACACTTGTGGTCGTAGCTTGTGTCCTGCTGGGGTTAGCTGCCGGAACCGGGGCACTTGGCTATCAATACGCTGCAGAAATTACATTCCCAGCTCCCGAGACCATTTCACAAAGCATCATTATGATTTCTGGCTCCATTTCTGGCATATTATTTGTGGTAGCTATGAATGCCTTTGGTGATTTTATTGTACAATCCCTTTACATCTTTGCTGCATTGATAGCGGTTGGTCTGATGCTTCAACTCAAACTGAAGGAGACACTAGGATCGAATTAATGTAGACGTAAAAGCCTTTGTTTGCGATTCATTATCGCAAGACAAAGGTTTTTTACAGAAATGTAAGTATTTCAGTTGAAGGGGCTACACTCAACAAATGCTCCTCGGTATATAGTTCTACTCTATTAACACGCTCAGCGCTCAGGAAAAGATATACTTTTGGAAGCGCCTGAAAGAACTCCCAAAGGTTCATATGTTGTTTGTAGCAACTGAACCAGACCAGGCAGAGTGTTACAAGATTGTCTCCATTTCAAGAGCTATATCCTCAAGTTTAAAACTATCAAGAACCGGAGTGCTTGTATCCTCTAGAAGACTTGCTTCTTCTGCGAATGTTGCTGAGATATTAATAGACGCAAACTCGTCCATAAATTAGAATGAAAGACTTTTCCATTCATCAAATTGATAAAATACAAATATTGGGATATATTCCGATATTACCACTTTAGGATACCATCTAACTCTGAAATCACAAGCCTTTGGCGATACAGAGTCCTATCAGCGTAGACACTATTATACATGTAATCGTGAATGCTACATAGCCGGTATTTTAGTCGAATACAATCGGTATCACTTACCTCTGGCTGATTTTTAGATTGAACCTATATTGAACGTCAAAATTAAAAGGCTGCTATAAAATCTAATAGCGGTTTTTTGCAAACGGATAAAATATTCATTGATAGCTCCCCACTCTATGGAGTGAAGCATCCGAGGCATAGGTCCCCATCGGCATCTTCGAAGAAGACCAAGCTTTTGACGATGTAATAGTAATTGACAGAGCTCCCCGGAAATTTATCGTCAAGCCGGGAGATGAGTGAGGTTACCGGAACACCGTGTTGTTCAAGGGTATATAAGTCAGTAAAGTCTTTTTTTTTGCTCCCTGTTGACTGGCTGCAATTAATTTCATGACACCGATATCCAACAGAGAGGCCATTTTAAACTGAGGCAGATCAATCAATACGATCAGGTCATCCAAAAGTGGACGGGGGTAATGGAGCCACGTAACCTGAACACCATTAAATATACCGTGGAAGGTGTTCGGCTTAGTTTCAGAAATCATTAGCTGCCCTCTTGGGGAAAGGCTGCTCTCAATTTGTTCCGGTGAAAAGGGATTGGGCGTGAACCAATCAAAGTCGATGGATTCCCGATGCCCGAGCAACAAGGCTGTTCCTCCTGCAAGATAGCTCCCAGGTACCGCATCGGATTCGAGGATTTGTTTTAGAACAGATTGTCTGGTCGGGTCAATGACGACCCAAAACAACGCATATCCTCCTCCTTGAGGTTAAAATAAAGCTGCCAGTACCGTGCTGTTTTGCGTGACAGATTGCGGCTGCTTCGCACTGCTTGAAGGATCTCATTCATGCTATATGTGGAAAAAAGCCACTGCAAGGTACGGTGGTCCCCTTCATTAAGAAGCCTCTCGATGATAAAGCGGCTGTGAATGGTCGGTTCTGGCTGCTCGATATGTACATCCCAAAAGAACGGAGTGAGGTCTTGAGGAAGTGCCTCTAACATCGTATTCACCTCGTTAAATTAAATCCTTATTATATTTATTATTGTACAGTTTATGGATATTCAAACCAAGCCCTTCGTTCATAACGAATGATTAAATTATTTACGCATGGTACAAGAATTTCGCACAACAAATGTTATGCAGAACCGTATCATAAGTGATAGGAATGCAAATTCGTTACCCACAATGAAAAGCACTTAAATATATTCTACCTAGTTCGGTGCAAAGACTCATGGAGGTTTTGTATTTTATGTCTAAAAAGCATGAAGATAGGGAGAATATTGCATTGCACGTCTAGATAAGGTGCTGTCAGTAGCGTTGAAAGAATTGGTTACTGACAGTCTCGTTGACCGGACGGTATATTCAGAAATACCGCCTAAAGTCTGTTATAAGATCACGGAATATGGAATGACACTGAGTTCGATATTTTGAAGTGTTGCATGAATGTGAAAAAGAACAAAACAACCAGTCGAACTAACGGCACGGCTAGTTTTGCTTCCAACGTTTGGAGCAGGCTAAAGCCCCGGTGACGACGAGCCCATCAAGCGATTTTTGGCGTGCGCATGCCCCATTCGCACAAGCAGGCAGCCCGCCCCTGGCGTAAACTGAATTATAATCAGTGAGCGAGGTGAACTTTCATGGCACAATCGAAAGAGATGCGTGCACGGGCTAAGAAGTTTCAGGGCCGTCCTGTCTACGTTACCCTGCACAGCGGAGAGACTTACGTCGGCTACATCACCGACGTTAATCGCGGCGGGTTAATACTTGCCGGTGCTGCTGGAGCTCCCCCACATGCTTCTTCCGGGAAGCAAGACTCCCGATCTCTCAAACGCAGAGCTGGTGCGCATGCCCCGGGCGTCCGTCTCGGCAACCGGAGAAGCGGCGCGCGTAAACCGTCTGGCCGTTTGCGCTCCCGCAAGCCGGACGCCAAGGTGTCTGCATTCCTGCCGATGATGGGCTCACTGTTTGGCGGCCTGAGCGGGCTTGGCGGTATGCTCGGCGGCGGCCTGCGGCTGTTCGGCATGATCCAGAAATTTGTCCCGGTCGTGAAGATGGGCTACGGCATGATCAAGTCCATTCGCCCGTTTCTCGGCGCCGTTCAAGGCTTGATGCCCCCGGCCGGTCCGGCCACGCCGGATAACGAATAATCGTATACCTGCGGACTTTAAGCCCCTTTTAAGTGGTCAAAGGGGGCTAGCCCACACCATCACTTTCTAACAAGGAATAAAAATGATCACGGTCTTCGTCATCAAATTTGCCAAGTGTCCGTATCCTAACAAATTCATGTTGGCCATACATGTCTATTCCCTCACCGTACCTATTGTAGAGCGCGATCATATTGCCATCCTGATTCAACTCCATGTACCCGTAACATTTTGCTTCAGGCGCTTCACCGTAAAAGAGCGTAAATTTGATTTTGATCACTCTGTGCATGCAGGTCCTCCTTTTCTGTCTTTCATAATTTACTGCACCGGTTGTATACTGGTAAAAACTTACTTAAAGATACATATCATTTTAAAGAGGTAGAACCCATAGAAAAAATAATGAAATTGCTGGATAAGCAAACAAAGGAAACCTGGCTATAGTCAACAGGAGGGTTCAAATATGTGGTTTGGGAAGAAAGAAACGCAACTGGATCGAATAAAAAACAAACTGAGTCAAGCCATGCGCAAAGACGCGGATTTCTCGGTGTTTGGAGCATCCTCACATCAATACAGGGTTAATGAAAAGCTTACAGCAAAAGAGCTGGCAGACTGGCAAGCCCACAATCAGGTCACACTTCCTGAGCCTTACGCTCAGTTTTTAACGAAAGTCGGCAACGGAGGCGCCGGACCCTATTATGGAATTTATCCGATTGAAAAGGCAACTTCCTATACTGAACGCCAGGCACTCCTTGCAAAATCCGTTCTGCATCCCGGGATGACCATAGAGGAATGGAACCATCTGATTGAGCCCCTGACCAAGGATGAGGACATTCCCGATGAGGAATACGACGACACCTGTAATAAGGTGTTGGGCGGCATGTTGTGCATAGGCACACAAGGCTGCGAATACGACATGTATCTCGTACTTGAAGGGAAATACAGGGGGAAAATTGTGTACACCTCCGATTTTCATCCCGATCATCCCTTTTTCTTTGTCTATGAAGACAGCTTTCTGGACTGGTACGAGCGCTGGCTGGATGAAATTATTCTGGATTATGATATCGGGTGGTTTGGCAGTCGAATGCCAGGTGATGAGAATGCGCTGATCCAGATTTATCAGAGCGCTCCAAACGAAGAAATCCAAGCAAAAGCGCTTGATGGAATGTTCAAGTTTAAGAAAATCTCTCAGCCAACCCTTGGTTTTTTGAAAAATATTGCGGAGCAAAGCCCAAAAAATCGGACCACAGCAATTTGGCTAATCTGCAAGACTTCTTTTGACGCGGGTAGAAAATATCTTCTGGAGCTGTTGCAATCGGATGGGCATGAGGGTTTTCTGCAAGCTTTAAAGATTCTGCATGCTTCCAGTAAAACTGTGAATTTAACGGAATTTATTCCGGTGATCTTGCAAAGGCTTGACAGGATTGACGACCCGGAAACGTTGCGTTATGCAGGGTATATCTTGGAAGATTACGGTGCGATTACTCTCCAGAACTTTGCGCCTTTCTTGTGTCACGCCGACCCGAAAATGCAAACCACTGCCATCTATGCCGCGCGCAGTTGCGAAAACAAGCTGGGAAGCTGGCAGATCATTGAACAGATGTTGATGGGGGGCGGCCCACAGGTGCTGAATAACTCGATTTTATACTGGGGCATTATTCCACATGAGAAGTTGCTGCCTTACTATAAGGCGGTATGGCCGGAATATAAAAGCGATCTGAAATTTAGAGAAAAGTTTATCGGCTGTTTGCGAGAATTGCATTTGCCAGTTGATTATTTCGACAAAAACGAATCGTGAGGAAGGTGTACATGAACCAGCCCAAGGTTGTCTCCTCCATTCATACATAGATTTTGTTTTCCATAAGCACGAACCGAATAAGAATGTGGAGTAAATGCAAATGCTTCGATAGAATATCATTCTATATTGTTATATTCAGGATTTTATTAATACAGATTGGAGAGGAAATCATGGGAAATACGGATAAGTTTGAAATGATAGCTAATATATATGACACTTCTGAAAGAATTCAAATTGCAAAGGCATCATCTGATGCCATTCGTGAATATGTAGTTGACGCTAATAGTAAGAATGCTGTTGATTTTGGGTGTGGAACGGGCCTTGTCGGAATGAACTTGTTAAACGATTTTAATTCTATGCTTTTTCTGGATACTTCACAAAACATGATTAATCAAATAAAGCAAAAAATTTTCGATTTTAATATTCAGAATGCAGATACATTATGCTTTGATTTTGAAAAGGAAGGTCTATCGGATTTGCATACTGACTATATTTTTATGGCTCAGGTTCTACTCCATATTCATGATGTTGAATTCGTTTTATCAAGATTATTTGATGTTCTAAATGAAGGAGGACATTTATTAATCGTAGATTTTAATAAAAATGAAAAAGTAGTTTCAGATATAGTTCATAACGGATTTAGTCAAGAAGAGCTGACTGACATTATGACTAAAATAGGATACAGAGATATTCAGTCCAAAACTTTTTTTAACGGAAGTAAAATATTCATGGGACATGATGCATCTATGTTTATTCTTGATTCTCAAAAATAAACATTTAGGCAGAAATGATCCCGTTAGTAGATTTGAGACTATTGAGTAGCGGCAAGTTTTTTTGGAAATAATGAGATAAAAGGAGAGATGGAAATGTCCTATATCGTTGATTTTAATAATGTGTCTACGGTTGGCTTAGAGTCTTCACCTGTAGTAGAAGCGCTTGCTGGTTTGCGTGCTAATGAAGCCCGTTACTTTATGAACAAATACAAGCATGAATTTAGGGTTGAGCCAGCTAGTGAAAGTCAGGAGACCCTTGATTATATGAACCGAATTTTGAAAGAGCGTGATATTGAGTTTGCGGCCAAACCTTTAGAAACGTCACGTTTTCAAGTGGAAAATATTAAATTTGCTTGTGTCTTTTATGAGGATGGTCTTGAGGTCAACGTCATGTATACGGTTGATGACCCTAAAAAGCGGGCCGTTGGTTTCAAGCTTTCTGAGGGGATGGAGGTACCAAAGGAGCTAGAAGGAAAGTTTAAGTTTGCTAGGCAGAAGTCAAAACTAGCTGGAACAATTCGGGGATCGTTTTTTGTAATTAAAGGAGAATACTAAATTAGGCAGAAGCGCAATTAGAGAATTCCATCCACTTGTTCTATTTGCAAAAAAGATGCGAGATCAAAGAATGGGCCATCCCGCAAAAGGATGGTCCTAAATCTTGCCGTTACAGACAGCACGGAGAACCGCATCATAAGTGACGGCAATTTTTTTACAAAGTTTGGCAATATTTTGTCTCGCCCGCACCATACCGTTGTACACAAAAAGGCCCCATAAGGGGTCTCAGATTGTCGAGAAACCCCATCTTTTTGAGACGTGGGTTTCTTTTTCTTTACATCATAAGGGTCTGGTATCTGGAAAAACGGGGGGTTACCCCTGTTTTTCCAGGCGATCCAGGCGGATCGCCATCTTCTTCATGTTCTGCACAGCTGCCGTCATGAGGGCTTGTTCCCTGACGTTCAGAAGTCCGCACAAACGGCAATAGCGAAACCCATGAGATCTTTGGCATCCGCGAAGCTTCGCTCAATCGTCTTTTTTCGTTTGCGGTACAGCTGGTTTCCCGGATGGACTCAGCCGGTTGCTCCGTACCCACTCTTTGCTGTCTTCCCAGACATGCCGAGTCACCACTTTGCGCTGGTTTCGAGACTGGGTGCACTGGCCCAGTAGTGGGCATTGCTGGCACTGAGCTGGATCAGACGCATACTGTCGGTATCCCTTACGATCCGTCGTTCGGTAGGGCAGCTCCTGTTTGGCTGGGCATATATACACATTGCGTTTGGCATCGTATTCAAACTTCCATTTCGGAAACAGGCCTTGTCTGAGATGGAATCTTCGGTGAGCAATCACGGCAAAAATCTTTCGGTTTTGCAAACCTCGGCAAATCGGCGTCGTTAAATAACCGGAATTTAGTGCAACAGCTTCTACTTGAAAACCAAAACGCGCTCTCTGGCGGTCCAAACGGGACAAATAGGGGACGGAATCATGTACATTCCCCGGTGTCACATGCACATCCGTAATCACATTGTACTTCATATCCACCGTACGGTGGTCCAGATAAAAAAAGCCTTCGGGCTTGCCATCACGGATCATATAGCCGCTGTCCGGTCCTCTTTTACTGCTGCATTAAGCTCATCCATATAGTCTTTGGTATTCTGCAATACTTGCTCTTTGGTGTACTGGTGTTTATTGGCATTGGCTTTGACGTGTGTAGAATCGGTGATGAGAACACGCCCGCCCACCATTCGGTGAGAGATCGCCTGCAGCACCATTTCATCGAAGATATCTTGAAAGATTGTGGTGTCTTTGAAGCGTGTGCGGCGGTTCCAGCTTATCGTCGTATGGTCTGGAACTTTATCGGTTAAGCCCAGCCCCAGAAACCAGCGATAAGCCAGGTTCGTTTGAATTTCTCGCTTGAGTTGCCGTTCTGAGCGAATGCCATAGAAATAACCGAGAAAAATCATTTTAAACAACACGGTAGGATCAATGGCAGGGCGCCCATTGTCTGCACAATATAGCGGGCTTACCTTCTCATGAATAAAGGAGAAGTCTATATATTTATCCACTTTGCGAAGCAAATGATCTTGGGGTACCAGTTCTTCCAGAGAAACTAATTCAAAGGATTGTTGTTTGTCTCGATGAGATCGCAGCATACGAGCACCGTCCGTTCTATACGAAGTTACCTATATTTTACAACATTAACGCGGTGTCGTCTTAAATAAAATCAACATAAAATAGGCTGTAGAGACTTTCTCGACAGCCTGAGGCCCCATAGGGGGCCTTAGTCTTGTCTATACACATTACCACTTTTTGGAACCGAACGCGCCTTCTTCGTAGTATCAGAAGTTTTCTAAAACAATTTTTCCAATGGACCGTCCAGTTTCCAACTTCTCATGTGCTAAACGTAGGTTTGCTGCATTAATGGGTTCTAGTCGTTCGTTTAGCGTAGTTTTTAATTTTCCATCATCAATTAAGTCCGCCAGGTCATTCAGTAATTCGTGTTGTTTAATCATGTCTTTGGTATGAAACAAGGACCGTGTAAACATGAACTCCCATACAAACGTTACACTTTTAGAAAACAGCAAGTCCATTTTCAGGCTTCCTGCCCAGGTAGCCTTATCTGCAGGAACGATACAGCAAATTATACCTTGAGGGGTAATGACCTCCGCCATATTCGCTAGATGTTGTACAGTATCATTCAAGCAAAAGATATAATCTACGGTGTCTAGACCAACTTCCTTGAGCTGAGGTTGAAAAGGGTTGTTGTGGTTTATTATAAAATCCGCACCTAGACTTTTAACCCATTGAGTTGACTCTGGACGCGAAGCAGTACCGATGACAGTCAAACCTGCTAATTTGGCAAGTTGAATAGCAATCGACCCTACTCCTCCTGCTGCACCGATAATAAGTATACTTTTGTTTTCATTTGCGTTTAGGCTAATTCCTAAACGATCAAATAGGCCCTCCCATGCAGTTATCGAGGTAAGCGGTAATGCGGCTGCGGCTGCGAAATCCAAACTTTTCGGCATATTTCCTACAATTCGTTCATCAACCAAGTGAAATTCACTATTACTACCTGGTCGAGACACACTGCCCGCATAATAGATCTTGTCCCCAGGTTTAAACAATTGACAGTCAGGGCCAACTTGTTCTACGATTCCAGCAGCATCCCAACCAAGAATTTTCGGTGATTCGGCTTCGTAGTTATGGTTTTCGCGAACGCCTACGTCTGCAGGGTTGACAGAGATTGCTTTTACATTTACAAGCAAATCACGGCCCGTAGGTTCCGGTTTATCCAAATGCAGATCAATAAGGCTTTCCGGATTGGATATTGGGAGGTATCGGTAAGCACCGACTGCTTTCATCTTTTGGTTGGTATTCATGGATATCCATCCTCTCAAATAGGAAATGTTGTACAGTTGCATTGTAAATCAATTCGATTACTTTAAGTAAGTACGCATATTTTTATGATATAGTATTAAAAATCAAACCTTTAGGGAGATAAGCTGATGGGAGACCGAAGAAACAAATATGGAGCGAGTCCGGATATGCAAGCATGTCCGGTTGAAACAACGCTGGATGTTATTGGTGGGAAGTGGAAGGGAATCATTCTCTATCAGCTCCTGGACGGAACGAAAAGATTCAATGAATTTAGGCGCCTCAATCCGGAAATTACGCAGTTTATGCTCACATTACAGTTAAGAGAGCTTGAACGGGATGGCATCATTCACCGAGAAATATATAAAGAGATTCCGCCAAAAGTGGAATACTCCCTTACTGATTTCGGAAGGACTTTGGAACCGGTCATTATGTCTATGAAAGCATGGGGGGAGTCTTATAAAATGCGGCTTGATGAAAATCGAACGATACAAGGGGAGGAAAGTTAAAGGCAAGTTGGGTAACAAGCTAGGGGTGGGTATAAGGCCACAGTTACAGGAAGTAAATAGAATATACCAGGCCTGTTGATTAACTAAAAATAGGATAAAAAGAGCCGCCTTGAGCAGTGGAAAGGCTATCGCTCCGGCGTGGATCAAGCGTCGTTAAGTGGTTTGCCGACGGTTCATTACTCTACCTTCTCCGGGAAAGCCGCCGAGGTTCCTTTTGCTGTGTTCAAAACATGGTTTCACCAACTTTTTCAAAGCCGAGACGAGCCGAACGGCGAACTTTACAGATTCCTCAGGAACTGCTGCTCATCGACTCGACCACCGTAACGGTAGGAAAGACTCGTCTGCCCTAGGCTCCTTATCATGGCGAACGTAGATTCTCCTTTTCCGTCTTTCGTATTGACTTTGAATATATACAGTATTCTCCATAAAATGTCAACAGATAAGTTTCTACGTGATAATGGCGGGAGAAGTGTACCAGCAAGTTGTGAGCGCAGAACCGTACTATAATTAGCGGCAAGTTTTTTGGAAATAATGAGATAAAAGGAGAGATGGAAATGTCCTATATCGTTGATTTTAATAATGTGTCTACGGTTGGCTTAGAGTCTTCACCTGTAGTAGAAGCGCTTGCTGGTTTGCGTGCTAATGAAGCCCGTTACTTTATGAACAAATACAAGCATGAATTTACGGTTGTGTCAGCTAGTGAAAGTCAGGAGACCCTTGATTATGTGAACCGAATTTTGAAAGAGCGTGATATTGAGTTTGCGGCCAAACCTTTAGAAACGTCACGTTTTCAAGTGGAAAATATTAAATTTGCTTGTGTCTTTTATGAGGATGGTCTTGAGGTCAACGTCATGTATACGGTTGATGACCCTAAAAAGCGGGCCGTTGGTTTCAAGCTTTCTGAGGGGATGGAGGTACCAAAGGAGCTAGAAGGAAAGTTTAAGTTTGCTAGGCAGAAGTCAAAACTAGCTGGAACAATTCGGGGTTCATTTTTTGTAATTAAAGGAGAATATTAAAGTAAGCAAAAGCGCAATTGGAGAAATCGGATGTGAATCAGCTTCCGATCTCTCCGCAAACATTGTCATGACTTGGATTAATTATCTTTGGAGTGTCGTTCCCCCACTTGGTACTCATTCGCATGTTCAAACATATATTTCACCGTTACGGGATCTTGACCCGTCAGCTTCTTGAAGTCGTCCGTAAATATATCCATTTTCCCTAAGCGAATAGCTTGTCCAAAGGTAACCATACCTTCAGAAGAGAAGGGGGCTTCGGAGTCCTCCGCAAATTTGCCATCCGTTGTTCTGGGAACACCCATTGCATCAAATATGGCGTAGTTTTCTTCATCCGTGGTCTGCTTGTAGGTAATATGATGACCCGTTACTTCATTTCCAATCTCGATAAAGTCGGACATTGTTATTAATTCAGGACCATTTATATTTAATATCGCCTCATGATAATTGCTTGCTGCTAATGCATAAGCGACAGCCTTTGCACAATCTTTCCGTGAGATATAGGCCATCTTGCCGTCACCCTGGTTATTTTTCAACACTCCGTCAGACTTCACATAGGTGAAGTAATTGGTAACCATGGCTTCCGCATATTGCGAATTACGCAGGAAAATATAATCTAACCCGACGCTTTTAATATAATCTTCTGTATAGACATGGTCCAGTTTTTCAACACTTGGATTGGATTCATCAGCCGCGTTAACCAATGAAGTATAGATGATTTGTTTTACTCCAGCTTCTTTCGCTGCATCGACCACGTTTTTGTGTGCATTTTGGCGTTTTACCCCCACAAAAGGCATGGAGATTAAAGCAAGTTTATCTGCATTAGCAAAAGCTTCTGCAAGACCGTCTATTTTATTGAAATTGGTCAGATGCGTTTCAATACCTTGTTCTGCATACTCTTGTAAAGATGCCGGATCAAATGCGCAAAAAATAATTTGGTCTTTTTCCACTAATTTTAATAAATATTCAGCCGCTTGTCTGCCCAGATTGCCATCCACACCCGTTAATAATAACTTACCCATGCTCGCCGTCACTCCTTGCTGAAATGATCTACACTTATATAATATGTGAAAAAAATAACAAAGTATAATACAAAAAGCTTATGGGCTATTGCTAAAACGAATTTTGTATTTGTTGCAGGAATGAGTATAAGGCCGGATTTGAATTATTTTTTAAGTAGCCGATTTCGATTTTAAAAGTATGGTGTGAACCATGTATGGGAATGAGTCGGACCTCTTCTTTCAGGTCAGCAAGATCATAGTTATCTGGAAAAAAGCCAATTAAATTCTCTGTAATGATATAAAACAGCTTTGTTTCGACATCATCTGCGGTTCTAAGGATGTTGGGCTGGTAACCGTCTTCCATGGCATGTTGAATCATTAAATAGTAGGAGTCTCCAATAACCATTGGATTCAGCATAACAAGCGGATACTTATATAATTCTTCCTTTGAGATGGATTCAAAACAGAAGAGGGGATGTTGTTTACTTACAGCCGCGCAGTATCGTCCGCTATATAATGTATGGGTTAGGATTTCCTCTTTCCCTTTAAACTCTGAGTCAAAGGCAACGGCCACGTCATGTATTCCCTTTTGCAGATACTCAGCGATATCCTTTAGCAATACTTTATTTAATTCAAGTTTAATCTTTGGATGATTTTCTTTAAATGAAGGAATTAATTTTAACAAGCTTTGGATATCTGTGATTGCAGCATATTCGATACTCAATAGCTGGGTATTATATTTTTGAAAATTTTCCATGCTTGTTTTCATATGATTATATTGCTTCCAGAGCACGACGGCCTCTGCATAAAACAGCCATCCCGCTTTGGTGGGCTCAATCGGAATTTGTTTTCTATCAATTAACTGAATATTGAACTCATTCTCAAGTGCGGCAATTTGTTGGCTAATCGTAGTTTGCGATACAAAATTCTTCTTTGCTGTTTCTGTGAAGTTTCTACATTCAACGAGATCTATAAAATATTTTATCCTTTTTAGATTCATGTGTACCTCCAATTGTATGAAATTTATTATAACTTACGTTCACGCCATAAATTCAAGCCAGTATACCCTAATGTTAATGGCAAACCGGCGGTTCATAATTTGGAGGTAATGTGAGCACCATCTACTTCCTTCTCTTCTTTCCAGTTGCACCAAGCTGTAAGGGCTCCTTTACATTCCCACACGCGCTGGTCGATTTGCTCGTATGCGGCTGGGATGGCTTCATGATGCATGGATTGGACGGAGCTTGCGTTGGAGTATAGCTTTTTTGATCAAGCCCATCTAAACCGTGATTTTCGCAGATTCTATGGCGATTCTCCGCTTACTGCGGCAAGGGATTTTCGAAAGTTGTCCGATTTTTACAATACACGTCCTGAGGCTTCCATTATATTCAAAACATGAAGAAGAATGACGAAGGAGAGATGAGCGCATGAGTGGAACGCTACAAATTCGGGAACATTTGCTGAATGAGCTGGAGACTGGAGTACGAACAGGAGAAGCCCTGATCCGTAAAATACGTCCAGAGGATTGGAGCTTTCGTCCACAGGACAATTTCCGCTCACTTTTGGAGCTAGTGCATCATTTTGTACTCATTCCTGCTTCGGATCTTGCGATTATGCATCAGGAGAAGTCCGAGGAAGAAGTAGGGAATATTGAAAACAGCCTGTCCGAGGTAGACGATCCCGAACGCTTGGCTGCAAGTTTCAGGGAGAATTTTGAGGCGTATAAAGCTTA
>NZ_ASRY01000148.1 GCF_000520815.1 Paenibacillus maysiensis
GAGCATTCGCTTTGTTTCGCTCCTTTTTACTACCGCAGAAGGCTTGACAGCCAAAAATGAATGTAAAAATGCCTTACCGTGATCATGGTTAATAAGCGGCGAAAAGGATAAAAAGGGTTGTAATTGCCTTCCGTAAGGTCGTATGGTGTTACAAAAAACAGGGGGCACATGGGAGAGACAAAGGTTAAGAAATGGGTAGGCTATGTGCGTATCTTCTCGGACAGCCAGATGGAGAATACATCGATTGGTGAGCAAGTGAGACAAATTGAGGCTTTCTGCGTGAGTCAGGGCTGGCAACTGGCAGCGATCTTCAAGGATGAAGGCATC
>NZ_ASRY01000149.1 GCF_000520815.1 Paenibacillus maysiensis
GGCAAGGTCAGAG
Organism: Paenibacillus maysiensis; assembly: GCF_000520815.1. Classification (GTDB taxonomy): domain Bacteria; phylum Bacillota; class Bacilli; order Paenibacillales; family Paenibacillaceae; genus Paenibacillus; species Paenibacillus maysiensis. The sequence continues at coordinate 14 of NZ_ASRY01000149.1, forward strand.
GTATCATGTGCTGACTAAACCGAAAGGGTGATTCAATTGGGTAAGGCAAAAGTGAATATGGTGATTCGATTCCTAAAGGGCATGCAAGCCGAAAAGGTAAATGTGCTAGGGGCTGAGGAGGCTCAAGAGGATAACGAGTTGATTCAGCAGGTGATCGAGGATATCGAGTTGTTTTACGAGGCTGAGTTAGAAGGATAAGCTGATACATATGGGGAATAGTCGATAGTTGGCTGTTCCCTTTTTTCGTGATGGAGGTGAGCAGAATGAGCAAAAACAATGACAAGCCAAAAAGGAACAAGCCAAAGATACTGACCAAGTATGATCAATTTGTTGTGCCGAGACTAAAGGATATCCCCATTTGGGTACGTGAAGGGGCAACAGATGAGGAAATTGCGAAACGACTGAACATTCATATCTGGACATTAGGTGACTAT
>NZ_ASRY01000150.1 GCF_000520815.1 Paenibacillus maysiensis
AACACTGAAGCTAACTATTGCATACGTTTTTCTATTTGTCTTAAACTCGGAGATGCCAGAAAATAAAAACATGAGGCTGAGAAAAAGCTGTGTAAATAAGGATACGAGTCGGTTATTACCAGGATAAGCAAGTGATAAAAAGGATGTGATAACAACGGCAGCAGCACACGCAAATTTAAGAATTAGAAATATATTCATTCTTTTGAGCATAGGTCAGTTCCCCTCTCTATACTGATTAGTATTTAATGAACCCCATTATACAATATTATACAACTATTTGATTCGGGAAGGTAAGCAATATAGCTTTCAAGAAGTTGTTGCTGAGTCGGCAAGGTCAGAGGTATCATGTGCTGACTAAACCGA
>NZ_ASRY01000151.1 GCF_000520815.1 Paenibacillus maysiensis
GGCTCCAAGTCCAGCGGGAACCAGACCATACGGCTCACCGATGCGAAGCAATCCGTCCCACACTGCCGGTGCATTCGCAGCGGGCACATAAAATTCAAAGCCGTCTTCCCCCGTGTATCCGGTGCGGGAGACGAGCGCTTTTGCTCCGAACAATTGCACATCCTCGCTGAATCGGAAGGAGGCCAGCTTTGTAATGTCCGTGTCTGTCACGGCTGCGGCAATACGCGCAGCTTCAGGTCCTTGCAACGCCAGCAGTGCCACCGCATCTGATACGTTTTCCAGATGAACGGATGCAGGCGCATGGCGAAGCAGCCAATCCCAATCCTTATCGATGTTGGAGGCATTCACAACAAGCATGTAACGCTCCGGCCCTTTGTAGTAGACAAGCAGGTCGTCTACTACACCTCCATCCGGGTAACACAGGAGCGAATATTGGGCCTTGCCCGGCTCCAATTGGCTGACATCGTTCGTCGTCACCTGTTGCAGAAATGCTTCGGCTTCCTGGCCCTCGACCAAGAATTCACCCATATGCGATACATCGAATAATCCTGCACGTTGCCGAACGGCCTCATGTTCCTTTTGAATGCCACTGAACTGTACAGGCAGCTCCCAGCCGCCAAAATCAATGCAACGAACCCCCGACAGCGTGCTGTAGGATGAATGCAGCGGCGTTTTTCGCAAGTTAGTCATTTTTCCACTCCTATCTGGTGTGATCGGCTAAACAAAAAAGACAGGCCGAAAAAAACGTATGAACGGCAGTCCACACACTTTTTTTCAGCTCTGTCCTTGATACCTGAGAGTTACCCCGGCGTGTACCGGGTTTCCCCTTGGGTGATCCGCCTGTATAGCGAATGCTCTCCAGAGATGCGTCCGGCAGAGGTCCTTTTGCCTGAGAGATTCACCTGCGGTGCAGGTTTACTCCTTCGGCGCTGCCTCTGATCAGCTATACGTCATCCGGTCCTGCCGGTAACAGCTTGATCCGACTCGCTTGCTGCCTTGTTTTACAGGTGGCAACAGCGATGCGAGTGTTGGCAGTCTCTCCCTCCACGTTCATCCGCGTTTCCAATTATCGGGTGTTTCCAAAAGCACTTGTTATAACCCATTAATACGCAAATTTATTTGAAATGTCAACAAAAATGTCATGAAAAACATTATTAAAAACATTTTATTCATAAATAAGGATATGTAAGCGTTTATTATAATCTGTCGTATTTTTAGTTAGAAAGATATATGGAGTAATGAGAAATATTTTTGTTAGTATTATTGACATGATAGTTCTAGTTGTCATAATCTTAACCTGTCATAGATGGGTAGGCGAAACGATGTAATCCATATGAAAGCGAGGCGGAGCAGGATGAGTGAAGTGAAGCAGCAATTGTGGTACACGGAAGAACATGAATGGGTTCAGCGCACAAAGGATGGAACGGTACGAATCGGTATTACGGACTTTGCACAGCATCAACTGGGCGATATCGTTTTTGTGGAGCTGCCTGGGGAGGGAGCAGCGATTGAGCAGGGGGTGGAGATTGGTACTATTGAATCGGTAAAGACAGTATCCGACTTGTTCGCTCCAGTAACGGGAACGGTGTTGAAGGTGAATGAAGCGTTGGAAAGTACGCCTGAGCTGGTGAACGAATCTCCCTACGAAAAAGGCTGGATGATCGAAGTGAAGATTGGGGAAGATCTGGAGGAAGCACTAAGCAAGCTGCTGTCTGCGGATCAGTACGAGCAGTTGACTGCCAATGAGTAATAATGGGGCAAAGTAGATTAAATAACTGAATAAGGGCGGCGTTTGTCCGCTCGATTTTGTATAAAAATAGTCGCGATGAATTGGCATAGCGGCTATTTTTTGCTGTCTTTTTTGCGAGCGTAATTACGTGTTTTCCTCTTGTTTAGAGGATGGATTTCGCACATAAATTGTACCTATGATGCTCCGCGCCTGCTGCTCGATGAGCCTACCAGCAATTTGGGCTATCCTGATTTTTTGGCGGTTTTTGACATGCATGTGAAGGGATAAAGGGAATTATTTAGGGTGCTTGGAGGGCTGCTGCTGTAGCCTGTTCATAGTTTTGTCATAAAATGGAGTGTGCGTGTGAAATGAAAGCAGCATCCGTATTTGAAATCATCCGACTTTTCAAGCTTGTCTTATTTTGATAGCCTAGTAGGTAAGGATTTTTGTGAAATCCTGAGGTATATTGACAAGTCGTAAACATCATAAATGATGGATGAACAGAGGCTGAAAGCCGATGTACAGAAATGGGTGGTGAACAGGAATGTCTGATTTCAATCAACTCAAGGAGCTTGAGCACACAACATATCCCACATATGAAGGCGATGATTTGGGTCTTACTTATACGCCTGCGGGCAGCATGTTTAAAGTATGGGCACCGACTGCGAAGCAGGTTCATGTAGCGCTGTATGACAACGCTGGATTGTACGATCAGGAAGGTAACGTTCAGGACCATAGCGGTGGCCGGGAATTTCCGATGAGCCGTGATGAGCGTGGTGTATGGTCCGTAGAGCTGGAAGGCGACTGGAACAAGTATTATTACATGTACAGGCTGGAATGGGCAGACCGCACACTTCATTATGCCGCCGACCCTTATGCGACAGCGGTATCAGCCAATGGACAGCGCACGGCAATCGTTGATTTGGCTCAAACCCATCCGGACGGATGGAAAGAGGACGCTGGACCCACACTTGCCCGGGCTACGGATGCCATTATATATGAGCTTCATGTGCGTGATTTTTCAATGGATACACATTTTAATACTGGAGAAAAAGGCTTATCTGCCGCACAAGGACAGTTTGCAGCCTTTACGTATACGGGACTAAAAGATTCGGGGGGCAACAGCATCGGACTGGATCATTTGCTGGAGCTGGGCATTACACATGTCCATCTGCTTCCGGTAGCTGATTTCCATACGGTAAATGATTTTGCGGGACAGGGCACGGAATATAACTGGGGCTATGATCCCCAGCACTATAATGTGCCGGAGGGATCTTATTCTTCCAATCCGGCTGACCCGGAGGCACGTATACGGGAGTTGAAGCTGCTGGTGCAATCCCTGCATACTGCTGGCATCGGTGTCATTATGGACGTCGTGTACAACCATACTTTCTCGGTGGAAAAAGGGCCGTTCGACCCTGTTGTACCGGGTTACTATTACCGTACGGATGAGCATGGGCAGCTTTCCAACGGCTCGGGTGTGGGCAATGAGGTGGCCAGCGAACGCCCCATGGTTCGCAAGTATATCAAGGATTCACTGCGCTATTGGGCAGAGGAATATCATATAGACGGCTTCCGTTTTGATCTGATGGCACTGATTGATACGCCGACTATGGAGCAGCTTACACAGGAGCTTCGCTCTGAGGTTCGTCCCGATCTGCTTATCTATGGAGAGCCTTGGACGGGGGGAGAATCCCCGCAGCCTCTGCTGACGTTAAAAGGAACACAACGGGACAAAGGCTTTGCCGTCTTCAATGACAACTACCGTTCTGCTATTAAGGGTGACAGTGATGGTACCGCAAGTGGCTTTGCCACGGGGGCATGGGATCAGGAGGAACTGGTGCTTAAAGGTGTTTTTGGAGCTATTCATGATTTTACAGCCCAACCTTCGGAAACGGTCAATTATGTCACGGCTCACGATAATCTCAATCTGTGGGATAAAATTTTGACGGTGCGGAATTTGCGGGAGCGCTGTGGTTATCCACAATGGGAGCAGGGTCAGCCGCAGGATGGGAGAACGGCCGAACAAGCCGTGGCGGAAGCAGACCCGTACCGGGACGTGAATGAGCATGAATTGCTGGAGGATGAAACCGTACGCAAATCCTTGCTGGCAAACGGCATGGTGCTGACCTCCCAGGGTATTCCCTTTATCCATGCAGGTGATGAACTGTTGCGCTCCAAATATGGAGACCATAATAGCTACCGTAGTGTGGATGTGGTGAATGCTATTCGCTGGGAGAACAAGGCGAGATTTCGCCCCGTATTTGATTACTATCAGGGGTTAATCGCTTTACGGCGCAGTCATCCGGCATTCCGGATGGATCACCGGGAGCTGGTGGAGCAGCATATGGAAGTGCTGCACAGCAGCGGGCATGTGGTAGCTTTTGCATTGAGGCACCATGCTAACGGCGATGCATGGAATCAGATTGTGGTGATTTATAACGGCTCGGATACGGAGCAGACAATACTGCTGCCTGCGGAATCGGATCGATGGCATGTCGTTGTGGATGCTCACGGGGCTGGAAATGAGATACGGTATGAAGTAGCAGGCCATCGTGTGACCGTTTCGCGCTGGTCGATGATGGTACTGTATGATCAGGAGGAACCCGCTCAGCCATCCTTTTTGACCGGACAGGATCAGACTAGCGAGCTGGTGAAGAACGGATTGGAAGGTTCGGATGAGGGAACAGACCAAGAAATCGCAGGTCACTACGAAGAAGCGGCGTTGTATCGCACCATTGAGTTGATTTACGAGCGTACGGATCGACAATATTCCGGCTGGAATGTATGGGTATGGGGCACTGGATGGCGGGACGGACATGTAGAATTGAGTGAATTGGATGATGGTCGCGCAGTAGCGCGTATTCAAGTGGCTCCTCATGTGCGGCGTATCGGCTACATCGTCCGCCTCAATCAGTGGGATGCCAAGGATATTGAGGCCGATCGGTATATTGATGTAGACCTGACCCGATCTGTGATGCAGGTATTGATTCATAGTGGCAGAGAAGAATATTTGCTGTTGGTCAACGACAACCGGGCGGGATAGCTTTATTTTTCAGAGATGCATTTTTCGATGATTTCGAGAAATGCTATTTTTTTATGCAAACGTGTGTCAGTTTCAGAAAAAAGGGGTAATATAAAATTATGGACTTGTTTGGTTTTGCCAGCTTGCTGGCTTATACCTTGTAGTACGACTGGTAAACAGGCAAGATTCTTGAGGAATAATCATTTGTAAGGTAACCTGAAGGAGGTTGTATATCATGAGTTCTAATGGAGGAAGTATTCAACTGACCGCCCAGCCGAGAACAGAGAAGAAGGGTTCGGCACTTCGTGGATTGAGGTTAAAAGGACGGATTCCAGCTGTGATTTACGGCTCTGAGCTTGAAGGAACCCCTGTACATGTCGATGCCAAGGAATTTAATAAAGTAGTCAGAACCGGACGTTCAGAGGTGTTCAACCTCACCGTAGAGGGTGGAGAAACCATTCCCGTCATCATTAAAGACTATCAGCAACGTGACAACCAGTGGTTGCATGCCGATTTTCTGAAAATTTCCAAAAACAAGCCGCTTCGCGTGCGTGTTTCTATTGACTATCAAGGTACACCTGTAGGTACAAAAACGGGCGGTATTCTGCAAATTCAGGAAACCGAAGTCGAAGTCGAGGGTCTTCCTGCTGACCTGCCATCTACCATTGAGGTGGATGTATCCGCACTGGATGTCGGCGACAAGGTGAGCGCAAGCGACCTGAAACTCCCTAAAGGAGTAACGTTGCACGTTCCTGAGGAAGAGCTGCTTGCATCCATTATTGTTCCGCGTGCGGTTGAGGTGGAAAATGCTGCTGTGGCAGGCGATGCAGCTGCAACAGAAGGTACTGAAGCGGCTTCTGAAAACAAGGAATCCTGATGCTGAAGGTCATCGGATAGATGAGTGCCTACCTACTGAAGACGGCTATTCAAAGATAAATTTAAAATCGCTCCCTGATTAGGGGGGGCGATTTTTTTGTGTTTAAATAACATGCGATTACATCCATCTAGAGATGATTTTATTTTATGATTTGGTAATTAAAGGTGACTGAAATTTTTAGTACGACCATCATTCAATACGCGTTCTGATATGACGATATATAAAGTATGGCGTTTACGTTTTTATTTTATAAATACCTAATATATATCTAAGGAGTGCGTACACAATCATGGACAGAATGACTGAATTGTTGTGGCAAAGAAACAAATTGGTGATCCTTATTTTCTGGATTATGGCCTTGAGTGGCATCGTCCCGGCATTATCTAATCCCTCGATGTGGATATCTAATGGTGTGGGCTTGGCCGTCGCTGTAACTTTGGCGATCCTGAATGTAAAAAAGAAAGGTATCCATGTAATTCCGTGGATTACTACGTTTTTCAGCGTATTGTTTTGTATTTATTTGAACTTATCGAGTGTAGATGTGGTTACCACCATCTTAATCTGCTCCTTGGCTTTGCTTTACCCCTCTTACCGTTATTTTCTGGTAGCTATGTCCTTAAATCTATGTAATATCTTTGTGCAAATTACAATCGGTACGCCGCCAGATCCTCGTGTTACCGGATTATTGCGCTATGTTGATGAGTTTTTTGTTGTTTTATTAATTGGTATACTGCTGTTAGTGGTATCGGTATTGAATCAAAAGCAGTTTCAAAAAAGTGAAGAGCAAAATAAGGATATTAATGCGACAAGGCAACGTATTGAGTTTCTATTCGAGCAGGTTAGACAAGCTGTGGCTGGATTGTATAGCTTTACCGAGCGTTTTAGAAATCAGGTGGATGCCACCGGCAGTGTGACGAATGAAGTCGCTATCGGTTTTCAGGAGGTCGCCAAAGGTGTAGAAATGCAAGCTTCGAATATCACCGAGGTTACGGATAACTTGTCCCAATCGGATCAGCATATTTGTGATGTCGCAGATCATTCCAGAGAGCTGAAGCAGCTATCCGAAGATACTAAAAATGCGGGGGGGAAAGGAAGCAGCCAGCTACTCGCATTAACGTCCCAAATTTCCGATTTGGGTCAGGTTATGAGCCGTACCAAGGAAGAATTGGATGAATTTAAAATACAAAGTGATAACATGTCTTCCATGCTTAACGATATTACTCAAATCTCAAAGCAAACGAATTTGCTCTCCCTAAATGCATCCATTGAGGCCGCCAGAGCAGGGGAGCATGGCAAAGGATTTGCCGTCGTGGCTGGAGAGGTGCGGCATTTGGCTGAAATGGTAGGCAGCACCTCAGTGGCGATGGAGGGCATTTTGACCCAACTGAGAACTCAAATGGATTCGGTTGTAAGTCAATTTGATATTGGCCAGCAAAGATTACAGCAAAGTATGGAATCGGCACATTCAACCGAGGCTGTACTGGAAGACATCCTGCAAAATGCCAATAAAGTGCTGCTTCAGGCCGTGGAAGTAGAGGCCAGTACGACCAGTATGCAGCAATTCTCATCCCAGGTCGTTCAGGAGATGACGGAATTTGCAAGTGTAACGGAACAAGCCAGTGCGGCGTCGGAACAAATCTTGGCTGGTGTGGAGGAGCAACGAAATATAACCTCCAACATGGTGGCTGGCTTCGGTGAGCTGGAGACGCTGATTATCCAATTGAAAGAGCTAGTGCAGGAAAAGAATGAGGACAATAGCCATACCGGAACCAGCAAAAGCAAATAATTGAATAGCTTCATCATCGGGCTAATGAGCCGGGGAATATCGCTATCAAGTGGTAATCCCCGGTTTTTTACTGCTGTATGATGGAGAGTTGAGAGTGTATTTCTAAAAGCTATAATTTGATGGAAGTTGATGGTATAATTTGTGGCAGTTTAAATGCTTCGTATTTAGGGGGAATGATCATGATCATGGGAAAGCAACCGCCCAAATTAAAGGCTGGAGACGAGATACGCATTCTTTCGCCATCCAGAAGTTTGTCTATCGTTTCTGAGGAAAATCGCCTGATCGCCCAGCAAAGGCTGGAGCAACTCGGATTTACGGTGAGCTTTTCGCAACATGTGCTGGAAAGCGATGATTTTACATCTTCCTCCATAGAATCCAGAGTAACAGATTTGCACGAAGCTTTTGCCGATCCGAAGGTGAAGGGCATTCTGACTGCCATTGGAGGGTATAATGCTAATCAGCTCCTTGCCCACCTTGACTATGAGCTGATTGGAGCTCATCCTAAACGGTTATGTGGTTATTCGGATATTACTGCTTTAAGTCATGCCATATATGCAAAAACAGGGCTTATCACGTATGCAGGGCCTCATTTTTTGACATTTGGCATGCAGCAAGGGAATGAATATACGACAGCGTATTTTCAAAGGATGATGTTGGAAGAGGGCAGTATTCAAATCCAGTCTTCGCCAGAGTGGAGTGACGATACATGGTATTTGGATCAGGATCAACGAATCTTTCACCGCAATGTCGGGCCTTATGCGATTCACGCAGGAGAAGCACACGGTACGATTGTGGGTGGAAACCTATGTACCCTGAATTTGTTGCAGGGAACGCAGTATATGCCGAGTCTGGAAGGAACGATTTTATTTGTTGAGGATGATTATGAAAGCTCTCCTGCTACGTTTGATCGGGATTTGCAATCATTGCTGCACCAGCCGGGATTCGATCAGGTGAGAGGAATCATCATCGGACGTTTTCAGCAGGCATCTCATATGACGGAAAAGTTGCTGCGGCAAATCATTAGCTCGAGAAAGGAACTGGCCTCTATTCCGGTGATCGCAGATGCGGATTTCGGACACACCACACCGCAATTTACATATCCGATTGGTGGGAAGGCGAGTATTCGTGCCCGGAATAACAGGATTGATCTTGAAATATGTGAATAGTGAGAGTGGTACAAGGCTTGATGAATGGGTTTATATTTGGGAGGAACGCATGTGAACGGCTTTTTAGAAATGCTGATGCAGCTATTTGAACGCGCAGCGTTGTTGCTGATTTGTCTATTTTTTATTACCCGTATCCCCCGATTTAAGGAGACCTTGCAAAAGAACAGCCATTCCCCGGCAGAGCTGACGCTATTAACGATTATTTTTTGCATGTTTGCGCTGTTTGGCACGTATACGGGGATCGAAGTGGAAGGATCGCTCGTCAATGTCCGGATTATTGCGATTATGGCGGGTGGCATCTTGTTCGGACCGTGGGTCGGGATTATTACGGGTATTGTATCGGGTATTCACCGTTATCTGATTGATATTGGGGGAGTGACCTCGATTCCGTGTCTGATTACGAGTATTCTGGCAGGTGTGGTATCGGGATATATCGGGCGCCGGGTCGACCGCTCCAAGAGGTGGCTGGTCGGTATTGCCGCCGGGATGATCTGCGAAATATTGACGATGCTGCTCATTCTGGTGATGGCACAACCGTACGAGCTTGGTTTGGACATCGTTTCAAAGATCGGTCTGCCGATGATTATCGGGCAAGTCAGCGTCGGTCTGATCGTTCTGCTGATTCAGAGTGTCGAGGGGGAAAAGGAAAATATCGCGGCCAGACAGGCCAAGCTGGCACTAGATATTGCCAACAAGACGCTGCCTTATTTTCGCTGCATTAATGCTGAATCGCTGCATACCATTTGTTCGATCATTAAGGAGGATATCAAGGCGGATGCAGTGGCGATTACGGATATCAAAGATGTCTTGGCCTACGTTGGTTTTGGCGAGGAACGTTATCATATCGGCGACGAGATCATCAGTGATGTGACCAAATCGACCATACGCAGCGGTAAAATCACCATTCGCAACCATATTGCCGACGATAAAACACCTCAAATCCAGTCTCTGCTCATTATCCCGCTGGAGGAACGGGGAGAGGTGACCGGAACCCTGAAAATTTACTACCGCAAAGCTTATAAAATCACGTATCCGTTGCAAACAATGGCGATTGGCTTGTCCCAAATTATTTCTACATTAATGGAAGTATCGCGTGTGGAGCAAATTAAGGAAGCGGCGAATAAAGCCGAGTTGAAGGCGCTCCAGACTAAAATCAATCCGCATTTTCTGTTCAACGCGCTGAACGCCATTGCCTCTACGACACGCACCAAGCCGGATAAAGCACGAGAGCTGATCATTAATTTGTCTGGATATCTACGTTATAATTTGGAGCTGAATGATGATTTGATCGAAATTCATAAGGAGCTTCAGCAGGTGTCTGATTACGTGGAAATTGAAATAGCCCGCTTCGGCAACCGGCTTCAGGTGAAGTATGTGATGGATGAGGTGTCCGTGCGCATTCCAAGCCTTATCATCCAGCCGCTGGTTGAGAATGCGATTAATCATGGAATTCTCAAAAAAAAGGGACTAGGCACAGTTACCATTTCCGTAAAAGATCGAGGGGAAAAAGTACGGATTTCTGTGGCAGATACAGGAGTAGGCATACGGGATGATGTTGTGGATAACCTGTATCATGATCGGGTTCCAGCCAAACAAATTGGCTTGTATAATGTGCATAGACGGCTCAAGCTCATGTATGGAGAAGGGGTTATTATTCTCAAGCATGAGCCAGGCACCGAAGTTTATTTTGACATACCAAAGGAGCAGTCATGAAGGCCATCATTGTAGAAGATGAAATTCCGGCGCGTGAAGAGCTGGAGTATCTTATTCAGACCCACAGCCATATTGAAGTGACGGACAGCTTTGAGGACGGGCTGGACGTATTCCGTTTTTTGCAGGACCATGAGACGGACGCTATTTTTCTCGATATTAACATTCCTTCTCTGGACGGGATGCTGCTGGCGCAGAACATTAGCAAATTTGCCAAAAAGCCTTATATTATTTTTACGACCGCCTATAAAGAGCATGCTGCGCAGGCTTTCGAACTGGAGGCATTTGATTACATTCTCAAGCCGTATGATGAAAAGCGGATCGCTGCCATGCTGCGCAAGCTTGAAAATGCTTATGGGCAACGGAACGTCCAAGTACAGGAGACTGCCCAGCCTGCGCAGCCCCGACCTGCTAAAACCAGTACGGCTAGCGCTTCGGGCCGTATTAATCTGCTGAAAAGCGACAAAATCATCGTAACGGATGCGAACGATATTTATTATGCGTGCGCACAGGAAAAGGTCACCCGAGTCTTTACAAGACATGAGGAATATACGATGCCGATGAGCATCTCGGAATTTCATGCCCGACTGCCGCAGCAGGACTTTTTTCGCTGTCACCGATCCTATACGGTTAATCTGTCGCAGATCCGTGAAATTGTACCTTGGTTCAATCATACGTATCTCCTGCGCTTGCGTGGTCTGGACGCGGAGATTCCGGTGAGCCGTAGCAAGGCCAAGGAATTTCGGCAAATTATGCGGCTATAAAGGCATTTCATTCCGCTTTAAGTGCATTTCATTCCTCAAACGATTTCTGGCTGACATGCAGGGTTATAATAATCCATGTAGAGAGAATCCTTACCGACTTGCTCCTCCACAGACGCAAAGTGTACTGGATTCCCGGTTATCATGATAACAAATTGACGCTGTAGAGCCGGAATGAAAAGAGGAGATTTATATGAAAACAAACAGCGGAAACCGTTGGCTGGTCGTACTTGGAACGATTATTGTCCAGATGGGATTAGGAACCATTTACACATGGAGTTTATTTAATCAACCGTTGGTGGACCGCTTTGGCTGGAACCTCAGTTCGGTCGCCATTACATTTTCAATTACCAGTTTTGCACTGGCGTTTGCTACGTTATTCGCAGGCAAGCTACAGGATAAATGGGGACTACGTCGTCTGATTTTGTGCGCGGGCGTCGTGTTGGGCGCTGGACTCATGCTCAGCTCACAGGTAACGTCCCTGTCCCTGCTGTACATTTTGGCGGGAATTGTCGTAGGATTTGCGGATGGAACGGCTTATATTACATCACTGTCGAATCTGATCAAATGGTTCCCTGAGAAAAAAGGACTTATTTCCGGTATCTCGGTTGGCGCGTACGGAACGGGCAGTCTTATATTTAAGTATATCAATGGTTCACTGATTCAGTCCGTTGGCGTATCGCAGGCGTTTCTATATTGGGGCATGATCGTGCTGATCATGATTGTGGGCGGTTCTTTCCTGGTACGGGAAGCAGCAGTTGTGAACAAGCCTTCAGTACAAAATGGAGTTGTGCAGCGTGACTACACCGTTAAAGAAATGCTGCGCACCAAGCAGGCTTATCTGCTATTCGTCATGTTCTTCACAGCTTGTATGAGTGGCTTGTATCTGATTGGAGTTGTAAAAGATATCGGCGTACGGATGGCGGGTCTGGATGTAGCTACA
>NZ_ASRY01000152.1 GCF_000520815.1 Paenibacillus maysiensis
CCAGTACGCTTCTTGCCGCCCGATCCGCTCTCGGTGGGCCTTCGACTGCTGCCAAACGGCATAATCCTTGTATTGAATGCGCAGTGGCGGCAGTTCTTCCCCGGCGTAGAAACTCGAGAACTCATCGATCACAATCGCCATCGATACGCCGTCGGACACCATATGGTGCATGTCGAAAAGGAGAATATGCAGGTTCGGCTCCAGTTCGATGACTCCGGCGCGCAACAGCGGCGGCTTGCCGAGATCAAACGGACGAACGAAGCTGCGGACGATCTGCTCGATTTGAGCCGCATCCTCTTTATCCGCTTGATGATGCTCGATAGCAAAATCGACCTGCGGGTAAATCCGCTGAACCGCTTCGCCCTTCACGATTTCAAAACCGGTGCGCAGCGATTCATGCCGTGTTATCAATTTCCGCAAGGCGGCTTCCAACCGGTCTAAATCAAACTCGCCTTCCACCTGCACCAGCTCCGGCATGTTGTAAAGCTGATCCGCTCCATCCAGCGTGTGCTGAATGAACAGCCGTTTCTGCGCGGAGGACAGAGGGTAGTATTCTCTCTCCTCCGCTTGAGGAATGGCCTCATGCTCCCGCCGTTCCATCCGGGCGATCGCCTCGGCCATCGCCGCAATCGTCGAGTGACGGAATACGTCGCGCAGCGGCAGGTTGACGTTTAATTCCTTAAATACCTTGCCCGCCAGCGTCGTCGCTCGCAGGGAGTGGCCGCCGATGTCGAAGAAGTTGTCG
>NZ_ASRY01000153.1 GCF_000520815.1 Paenibacillus maysiensis
AATTGGCACGCTGCTTGGAGAAGGTGCTGTATTAGAGGGCTCGGTCCCAGTAAAAGAACCTTCCAATCGATCAAGATGGATTGGAAGGTTCTTTGTAACTTAACCCATGTTTTATTTAGCTTCTGCATATCTCATGATGCAACTTTCAAGCTACCATCACCTGCTGACCTCTAAACAATTTTTTCCTTCCATCCATACCGTTTCTTGAGTTCCGGTCTACTCATATCTTCTTGCAGAAAACCCGTGTTCCTTGGCACCCCACGAAACGACGAAGGCAAGAAGCATAAGGATAAGCAACGTCCACGGAAAAGAGTGAACCCCAAGCGTCTCTAAAAGAATTCCGCCAAGCAAGCCGCCCCCGCCAATGGCCAGATTCCAAGCAGTTACAAGCATAGACTGAGCTACATCTGCGCTCTCGCCCGCCGCTTCGGCCAATGCGGTCTGTAATAAGGTAGCGGCACCGCCGAAGGTCAGTCCCCACAGAGCAACACTTAAATACACGATGGCAGGTTGGTGACTTCCGATTCCTAGTGCCACAGCAGTTACAGCAAAGCCAAGGGTACTCATGAGTACCAATAGACGCAGCCAGCGGTCGATCAATGCACCGATCAATCCAATTCCGGCAACCGAAGTTATCCCGAAAATAAGCAGTACCACATCCGTTCGGGAGGCCAGTCCAGCCTGACTCAAATAAGGAGCGATATAGGTGTACAGAATATTATGCGCCAGCACCCAAACCAAAACGACAAGTAAAATGGGACGAACACCGGCAATCGTGAAAACCTTACTCAGCGGGAGTTGCTGGTGGGAAGCCTGTCCGGGAAAATCCGGAAGTTTCCATAGTACCCAGACGACTAAGACTACCGCGAGAATGGACATGGTACCAAAAACCGTTCTCCAGCCAACAAGCGCACCGAGGAACGTTCCTAATGGAACGCCGAGGGCAAGAGCCAGCGGGGTTCCTGCCATGGCGACAGCCATGGCGCGCCCTTTTAATGCATCCGACACCATTCGCCGGGCATAGCCAGCAAGCATCCCCCATAACACACCAGCGGATACGCCTGCAAGGAAACGGGCAGCCAGCGTCAAGATATAGTAAGAAGACAGTGCCGTAATGGTGTTAAACATGAGAAAGCCAATGATACAGAGCAATAATAAAGGCCGTCGTCGCCAGCCCCGTGTTGCGGCAGTCAACGGGATTGCGGCAGCGAGCGAACCGAGAGCATACAACGTGACCAATTGGCCAGCCAAAGCTTCCGATATTCCCAGTCCTTTGCTGATTTGTGGCAATAGACCAGCGGGAAGCGTTTCGGTGAGAATACAAATAAATCCGGTCATAGCAAGCGCCAGCAACCCGCCCCATGGAAGCCCTTTAGATGAAGTTGTATCTCTGGTAGTTTGTTCGGTAAAATTCAGATTTGCATTCATATTCCAATCCCCTTCTAATCAAGCATTACATCTGCTCATAAGGAGCAGGAGTTGTTTTTTATCATAAGGTATGTTTTGATATAACTGAAATACTATTATTTCATAGAGGGAATAACCGTATGGTTATAATGGGTGTATGTCTGTGAATATGAATCATCTTGAAGTGTTTATGAAGGTTGCGGAGAAAATGAATATGACGGAGGCTGCCAAAGCACTGTTTATTTCTCAGCCTGCGGTTAGCAAGGCTTTGATCCAATTTGAAAATACTTTGCAGGTAAAATTGTTTATTCGCGACAAGCAAAATGGACTCGTACTGACCGAAGTGGGAAAAGAAATGCTAAGTTTGGCCAGACAAATGAAGGAGATCGAACATAAAATGGTTCAGCTTGCGTGTCAGGAGAATAAGCTTTTGCGCGGTAAAGTGAAAATAGGCTCCTTCCCGGCGGCCTCTACGAACTTGCTTCCGGAAGCGATCTGCTTATTCCGCTCCAAATATCCCGAAGTCACCATTGAACTGATGGAAGGAAACTCGAACCAAATTAAACAATGGGTGGAGGATCGCACTGTCGAGATTGGAATAGTAGCTTCTCCATTCGATCATTATGACGTCCGCATTCTTGAACACGATTCCATGGTTGCCATCATACCGGAGAATCATCCATTGCAAGCAGAACACAAGGTTTCTCTGGAACAGAACAGGAACGACCTTATCTTCTGTAAAGGAGGACATGAATCTGCTGTATTAAACACCTTGCATGAGCAGCAAATTCCTTTCCAGGAGAGTCTCACGGTCCAAACGGCTGAAACGTTAGTCCACATGGTCCAAAAAAAGCTGGGCATCGGCATTATATCGAAGTTTACGCTTTCCTCGGTGTCCCATTCACTAATCGTTAAAGAGATTATTCCCCGAATTACGCGGGATATCGGAATTATCGCGCATTCCTTTGATGAAGCGACCCCGGCAGCACGTGAGTTTGTAAAAGCGTTGGGTCAGTTATATCGTTCGAGTGAGTAACTTAATAAAAGGGCCTTTGTAAAAGTAAAAGCAAGATATTTCTCTCTGGTAGCGTCATCCATCTTTGGTTCGTATGCTTCATACATTTTAAGATTAAAAGCGATTTGCTCTGGATCGGACCAAAAGCCTGTGCCGAGCCCACCGAGATAGACCGAACCCATGGCCGACAGCTCGGCACATGTGGATCGGTCACAAGGTTGACCAGAATATCGGCCTGAAATTGCATCAGCCGAGTGTTGGAGGAAGCCCCGCCGTCCGTGCGCAGGCCGACCAACTCAATCCCGAACTGTTTCTCAGGACAATGTAATGGTTATTGATATGCATAATTTTGAGGGGGATGTCATCGTGATTGGCGTGAAAGATAAGAATTGAGCATTCCGCAATCTTCATCCGAATCACTGTTAGATCGCTTGCAACCTTTCCATCCTGAACTGCGTCAAAGAGGTTGTTAATGGCCAGGCGGCCTAATTCAACTACAAGGTGGAACTTACATGAATATGAGAAAAAGCGCATTCGCAGCTATGACCACAGTATTGCTTCTTTCCTTCTCTTTTGGAGGTCAAATGTTTGCGGCGGGCAATCAGTTCAAGGATTTGGACAGCATAAGCGGCAAAGACAAAATCATTTCCCTTCAAAATCAGGGTTTGCTCAAAGGGGTCTCTGATACGCAGTTTCTCCCCGCCTCTAGAGTGACTGCTGCCCAAGGCATTCAGTTGATCTCCGGCGGATTTCAGCTCAGTTTGGCTGCTATTGATTTTAATAAGGCGCCACAGGCCAGCGGACTGTTCTCCCATGTTAAGGATACAGCATGGTATGCCGAAGCCTTTATCAACGCGCATTATAATGGCGTGGAGATTCCCAAAGATATCGATCCTTCAAAAACGCTGACCAAGGAAGAGTTCACCCATATGCTGATTCAGGGCATGGAAAAAGCGGGCAGCCTGCCGATGATCAAAATTGCACCTGCAACGATTGCTGATGATAGCAAGTTGGAGCCTTCCTATCAAGGCAGCATTCAGCGTTCGCTTGTATATAAGGTCAATAACTTGGATGCCAGCGGAAAGTTTAATCCAAAAAGCGAGATTACACGTGCGGAAGCAGCCATTATGTTGTATAACGCGCTAGAGTATCTGAACGCTCATAAGGCTTAATCCAATGTGCTGAGCCAATCCCTTGATTGTTACGAGGTACCGTGCGGATTTGGGTTTACAGTTACTTGACACGATTATCTTTAATGCTATAATAAGGAAATCGAATTTAGATCCAATGGTAGCTGATTATCGTATGGTTTCTATCCTGGTCCTTCGGCATGTAACACAGGTAACGAATAAATAAGCTGGCTCCGGATGAGGGAGACCAGCTTATTTTTTTGTGAATAAAGCGCCTAAACATTTCGGGACCCATATATCGAGAGGAGACGGGAGTTATGTTTGGTAATGATTGGGATGAAGTTTTACGGGAAGAGGTAGAAAAGCCTTATTTCAATGAATTGAGGTATACATTAGCACGTGAATACAAGATACATAAAGTCTACCCTCCAAAGGAAGATTTGTTTTCCGCACTTAAATTAACACCATATCATCTTACCAAAGCGGTTATATTGGGGCAGGACCCCTATCATGGAGAGGGACAAGCTCATGGCTTGAGCTTTTCCGTAAGACCAGGTGTGCGTACACCGCCGTCTCTGCAAAATATATATAAAGAGTTGCGCGATGATCTCGGCACCCCCATTCCCAATCAAGGCTACCTTGTTCCTTGGGCAGAGCAGGGAGTGCTGCTGCTGAACAATGTGCTGACCGTGCGTGAAGGACAACCGCAATCTCATCAGGGAATAGGCTGGGAACGTTTCACAGATGCCGTCATTGAAGCCATTAATGAGCGTAAGCAGCCGGCAGTGTTTATTTTGTGGGGGAGCCATGCTCAGAAAAAAGCTAGCTTTGTGAATACCAGTAAGCATTTGGTGCTGAAATCCGTCCATCCGAGTCCATTGGCGGCTCACAGAGGCTTTTTCGGCAGCAAGCCTTTTTCGCGCACCAATGCATTTTTGATTGAGCATGGAATGGAACCGATTCGGTGGGAGATTCCTAACCGCTAGCACTGGAGGTGAGGACATGCGTCAATGGAAGGGACGTCAGGTCATTTTGCATCACGGCAACAACGGTCATACCCAAAAGGTGCGCGGCACGATCGAAAAATGGGATGACATGCACAAGTGCGTTATTTTAGGCCCGAAGATGTTGTCTATTCCTTTTAAAAATATTACGTATATTACGATGCTCCCTCCCGGGCGTGAGCGCAAAAGCCGTCATCCGGCGAAGCTAAATTCTATCGGTTATGTGATGAGCGTTCCATTGCAGTTTGATAATGCCATTCTTTTTCAATCGGCGGTGACCGTTTGGAAAGAAGACCAGTTGATTGCCTTCAACGCAAAATTGACCAGTCACACGGATTACGATGTTGTTTTGGATGATGGACAAATCTTGTCCAAGGAAGGTCATCAGTTCGTGGTCAGGTCGCTACGCGGAGAACTTTAACTGTTATAATCGGCCTTTTTTTCTTCCTAAGGGTTCAAATCAAGTAGCTGTTTACCGATAAAGTAATGGGATTGTTAATTATATCCTATTTATAGAACTGAAACTAAGGGAGAGAAACGAATGAAACGTATGAGCAAACGGAGTACCTTCTTACTTGCTGTGCTGATGTTTTTATTTGCAGTATTGCCAGCGGGTTTGATCCAAGCGGAGGGGAGCACGACCTCCACGGTACAGTGGGACAGTCAAAATCCGACTACATTGAATCTGGGTGGAAGCCCCGCTCAATTAAAAGTGTGGTCATTGACAGAAAAGGGCAAAGAAGATGTTACACAAAAGGCAGAATGGATCTCTGGGGATTCAAGCATTTTAAAGGTAGATAAGGGACTCATTACTCCTGTGTCAAAAGGGCAGATTAAGGTTGTTGCCACATATGAACAGCAAACGGTAAGCACAACAATTACGGTTAAATCGCCTTACAGCAAGCTGCAAATAGATCCATCCGGTCCTATCAATCTGGTGGTGAGCGGAGACTCGAAGCAATTGACTGTCCAAGGTACGCTTACAGCGGGCGGTACAGAAAAAGTATCTGGTATGGAATGGACATCCACGAATCCGTCCGTGGCTACAGTGGAGGATGGTCTGGTTCGTCCTCTTGCCAAGGGCATGACTTACATTAAAGCAAGCAAAGATGAACTCAAAGCACAAACGATCGTGTATGTACGTTCCTCTTCCCAAGCATTAATATTGAGTCCATCCGCTTCCCAATCGGTCTTCCTGGGTAGTTCACCAATTCAGGTCAATGCGACTGATGTGAACCTTACCGGAGGTAAAACTAATGTTACCAGCACTGCAGAATGGACTTCCTCCAATCCGCTGGTTGCTACAGTGGAGCAAGGAAAAATTAGTCCATTGGACGCAGGAAATTCGGTAATTACAGTGTCCTATCACGGTTTGAGCAAGACCTTGAAGGTCAACGTATTGTCGACCATTGAAAAGCTGGTATCAAGCAAAGCAAGCTTATCTCTCGAAACAGGAAGCAAAACGGCTCTTCCGAGCATATCTGCTTACTTGGTCAATGGAGCCAAAAAAGCAGTACAATCCGATGTAAAATGGAGCCTAAGCAATGAAAGTGTCGTCAAAATTGCAAACGGTAAGCTGATTGCAGTGAACCCGGGTAGCGCGACACTGACAGCTACATTGGGTGCCATTAAGCTAGATATCCCGGTAACTGTACAATACAAAGTACTCAAGCTGACCGCCTCCGAGAAAAAATATGTGCTCGTAGCGGGACAAGAAGTGAGTGTTCCCACGGTAAAAGCACAAATGGCTGGTGGTGGAACGCTCGATGTTACCAATCAAGTCAGCTGGGTGGCTACTACTGCTGCAGTTACAGTAGGAAATGGCAAGGTAAAAGCAGTAAGCGGGGGTAACTCCGGAATTAAGGCTATGTATTTGAATAAATATGTGAAAGTGCCTGTCATCGTGGAAGGAACTATTTCTACGTTAACGCCAAGCTTCTCAAGCGCTGAAATGAATTTGAAAGGGAGTCAATCCGTCAAGGTCATCGGTGTATATACAGATGGTAAAAAAGTTACGCTCAGCAACAAAGTGAAATGGACAACTTCCAATGCTTCCGTGGCGATTGTAAAAGGCTCAGCCATCAAAGCGGTTGGGATTGGAACAGCGACGATTACGGGCACATACCAGGATAAGTCGTTTAACATTGAGGTCAAGGTTACACCTAAGCTGCTCAAGCTGGTATTGAGTAACAAGAACTTGAAGCTTCCTAACGGTTCCTCTCAAGTGCTGAGCGTGAATGCGGTTTATGACACAGGCACAATTGCCAACGTGACAAGTTCAGCGGCATGGACTTCCTCCAAGCCTTCTATCGTACAGGTTAGCGGAGGCCAGGTGAAAGCATTGGCTTACGGAAATTCAAGTATTAAAGTGGTTTATAACGGTAAGACAGTAGCTACCTCTGTCAGAGTGTTAAAATAATCTTCATATATCGTATATATCACTTATGCGAAAATAACCCCCGGTCCATGGTCCGGGGGTTATTTTTCAACTTATTCTACGCCGTCCTGATAATGGTTCTTCCAGTGCTTGTCGCCTTTGTGAGAGAAATCTTCAACCGTCTTTTCCAGCGTGGCCACCAGTTGAGCTTTAATCTCGGAAATGGTATCTCGAAACAGTCTTTCTTCCGTGCCGTTAATTTTTTCACCATACAAAGCCTGAGCGGCTATAAATTGACGATGTTGCTCAACAAAACTGTCAATTGAATGCAGCGCATGCTCCACGTATTGTGAAATGCTGTGATGCTCGCTAGGCAGTTGCAATTTTAACTCCTGTACTCTGTTTAATAATGCCATGATGATCACCTCGTACATTTTATTATGTCAATAATTATACATCATTTTCGGAAAACTTTCATTAAATATTGATTAAAATGTGATTTTTTTTATGTCATAATTGCATTTTCAATGGTATTATATAAGACGCAATTAAGATCATAACCTGACAAGT
>NZ_ASRY01000154.1 GCF_000520815.1 Paenibacillus maysiensis
ACGCGGCCGTCTATGATAAGCTGTACGAGGAATACAGCCGCCTTCACGACTACTTTGGACGTGGAGGCAATCCGGTGATGAAGAAGCTGAAGGCGATTAAGGAAGAAGCCGGGCGTTCTACAGAAGCGGCAAGCACTCATTCTTAAAAGATAAGGTATCTAAAAAAGCACAGTACGCCGAGAAAACGGCAGACTGTGCTTTTTTTGTTCTTATATTCCATAATTTGCAACAAGCGAAAGTCTTGTGAAATGAAAGATGGTAATGCGTTCCTTTCATAGACTTTCAGGTAAAGTACAATCGTTTAGTTTTAACGGGCATTCTCACTTTTTCAGCATGGCATCAGCAAACAAAATGGATTTTGGAATGCGGAAAAACTGTTCCGCCTGATCCTGGAAGGTTTGAGAAGGAACGGTACCCTGATGCAACCATTTTCGGAATGTGCCGGGATGAACGCCAATCCAATGACTGACATCGGTCACCGAAATATCATGGACCATACACAGACCCGCCAAAATCCGGTTTTTGACCGGGGAACGAGTCACAGTCCGTTTCATAAAACGGGACGGTGATGGCTGACAGATGAGCGGTGAACGCCGGACAACCTCTTCATTAAACAGAATATGGTGCGGATACCCAAGAGTGTTACATGTTTTTTCCAGATTAGTGTTGCCGGGAATACGGCCCTCATATACCCACGCGCTGACGCTACGTGAGGAAATGGAAAGCTCCTCGGCAAGCTGAGACAGTTTAATGTCATTAGCCATCAAAACGGCTAGCAGAACACGATTGCGTACTTGACAGCGTGTCGGCTTGCGAAAACGTTTGACGCGCACACCTTTTCCCAAATATTTGCGATTGATCAGAGACCACGCCTGAATGGAATGTTTATCTTGTTGTTTAGGCATATATCCTCCGATTTTTTTAACCACATACTACTATACCCGAAGGGGACTTTGCAAGTGACTCCCCTCCTGATTTTCTTTTAATCCCATGGGCTTAACCGGTTTATGGAAAATAAGGTCCATTTGACCTATGAAAAGGGCTGCTTAAGGGGCCGATATATTGAATTGTGTCTACTTTTATGGAAACGGAGGGAATATGTTCTTTTTTTATGATTGTAAGGCTTATAAGAGGGAGAAATGGATAGGGGATTCCAAGTGTACCCAACTATTTCCTGAATGACAAGAGGAGGTTATCCAGTCAGATGGTTTGTAAAAAGATAATGATATGGTTTCTGACGGCACTTTTGGCAGCAAACACTTTGCTGTGCCTGCCTAGTGTGGCAGGAGCGGAGAAGCAAGACACGAGGGACAGAGTAGAACAAAATCAAGCGGATACGGCACAGGAGAAACTTGAGCTTTCTGATGGAACCGTTTCTTTCACCCCGTCTGCTTCTGCGACAAACAGCGTCTATAACGCATTAATGATGAGTTTGGCGGCAAACGTGGAATATACGTCGATCTCTATTGATCCCGGGGAAACGTATGAATTTGAGAATACAGATACGATTAGTAAATCCATATACAGTAACGCCTCCGAATCTAAAGGCATTCTGTATGATAGTGTGAGTTACAAAGAGGACGGAGATATCAGCACTGTCCATATGGATTACGGCATAAGCCCCATTGGTGTTCCCGGGGGAGGTACAGCATTTATTACGAATGCAGGGACAACAGCATTAACCGTAAAGGTAACGGATGTCTTCACCTACAGCACATCGGAGAGTCCGGCATTGGAACGTGTTACGGTCTCTAAGAATGAGAGTTACCGGATCGTGAATGACGGATGGACTGCCCATTCGATTCAGCATGATGGTTCAAGTAAGGACAATCGCCGTTTTGATTATGCCAAATACAGGGAAAATGGAACTTTAGCCGCATCTGGCCTTAACAGCATTGCTCATCCCTCTTTGGCTGAAGGTGAGGAACTGATCGTTACAGGTGGTACTTCAAATGTCGTGACCTTTGGTTTACCGTACGGAAAATACAGTATAGAAAGTACCGGAGAGCCCGCTTATGCACGGGTTAGCTTGAATCAGGGAGAAAGCTATCAGTTTATTAATGTTGGAACCAGATTAGACTCGATTGAGAGCGACGGTACACCCAAGGATAAATTGGACTATGTTGTATATCTGTCCAATGGAACGGAATCCTCGCGTGGCACCGGCACTTCGGCCAAGCCGCAGGTCGGTGTAGACAAATACGCGGTTATTACCCAGGTTACAGCCAGCCCGGTTACATACGGTGCGCCTTACCGTAACTTTATCGCCCGTCCTGTCGGCGGTGATGCGATCAGTCGCGTCGAGTTTGAGGCAGGCAAGAGCTACATTTTCCATAATAACGGCACGCTGATGAACCCGATCTACAACAACTCCAGAAAGGCAGGAAGCTTGTTCGATTATGCTATTTACAAGCCGGATGGAACGGTCAATTCCTACGGTTTTAACAGCCAGGCTGGTCCTATGATTCCAGCATCAGGTTATGCCATTGTGACTGTAATGGGCCCAGGACCGATTACATTTGATTATACGGACGATTTTTCCTGGGAAACGAGCAAGGATCCTGCCTTTTTACGCGTAACCTTATCGAAGGGTGAAAGTTATGCTTATACGAATATCAGTGATCATTTAAGGAATCTGCACAGCACCGCTCCAACCGTTAAGGGCAAATTTGATGTGGTCCTGTATAAAGCGAACGGCATGGAGGAATCCAGACGCAGTACTGGAAACTCAACCTTTCTGGTTGGTGCAGGTAAAAAGGCCAGCGTGACGGTAACCAGTGACACGCCGATCACCTTTGGTGGTATCTATCGGAGCTTTAAGGCCAGCGAAGATGACAATGGTATCGGCCAAACGACTTTGGAACCGGGGGATTCGTATGTTTTCCGGAATCATGATAGCCAATCGAACTCATTGCGGCGTGATAAAAGTAGCGGGAATGCACGCTTTGATTCTGCAAGCTATCGAGGACTTCGTTTACTTACATCAGATCATTTCAACAATATAGTAGATCCGGAGATTGTCGCGGGCGGTGAAGCAATTGTCACCAATGTATCAGATCGGCCAATCACCTTTAGTTATAGCAGTAAAGTAGAGGCTTTGCTCAGCGGGCAGGCGGCATTCCATCGAATTACGTTAAAACGTGGAGAAAGTCGAAGATTTATTAATGTAAGTTCTATAGACAAAGCTCTGGATGTCATTTCTGCCAACGGTATGAAGTGGAGCTATACCAATTACCGTGCAGACGGAACTTTCACCCAAGTGAATGATACAACGCAATTGCCTCTAGTAGAGGCTGGTGGCTACGTGGTGATTACTTCTGTATCGGATATACCGGTTACGTTTGGCGGTCCATTAGGAATATTCGACGTGGATGATGCCCAAGCTCCGGCAGGTCAGGTAACCGTTAATCAAGGAGAGAGCTACGTATTCGTGAATACAGGTACAGAGACTTCTACGCTGACCTCCAATGCTGCAAGTGAAAATCGTCTCTATGACTATGCCATATATGGAGAAGGTACCGGTGTTCATTCCAAGGTGGATGACGCAGGCATGGGTGTTTCGTTGCCTATGATCTTACTTGGGGCAGGAAAAACGCTAGTCGTGACTGTGACTTCACCACAGGCTGTAACTTTTAATTATGGAAATGAGATCAAGGCTGAAGCGGGTACTGACCCGGCGTTGTTAAAAACGTCTTTGTCCGGCGGAAAGCAGGAAGTATGGATCAATCGCGGAAGCGAGGCAGCCCCTGTCTTGACGAATGCAAAGACGGCTGGTGGAACGTATCAGTATACCGTTACGGATCAGGCTGGAAAAGTGATTCGTGAATATAAAGAGGCGACAGATAATCTACAGCAAGTGCCAGGTAAAGCAAACATTCATCTTGCCGTAGCGGCAGCTACTCCTGCTGTTAACTTTGGAGCGCCTTATCGTTTGTTTGCTATGAAAAATAACGATGACAGCAAGCTGGACGAGCTCATTGAACTCATAGAAAAGGAAGCTGACTTTACGGCAGGTCAGCAAGGGAAATATCGGTTTACGCCCAAAGAAGACGGAATGTACCGTTTTGCGGTGAAGGAAAAATCCAACGAAGCTGCGCAGCAGCCTATTGTAACCTTGTTTACCGACCCTGATTTTTCGAATCAGCTTGTCTCCTCAACAGAGCAAGCGCAAATATATGGTTGGAATTTCACTGTTTTAGAGTATGAGATGAAGGCAGGACAAACCGTTTATGTGAAGCTGGCAGAAACTAATAGTGGCGCATTACAAACCGTAATTAAGGCAGCACATATGGCGCTTGGCAAGGATACTTCATATGAATACGGCAAAGGGAACCGACTGAATAAAGTTATTTTTTCCACCGGAGATCAAATCGAGCTGCATTATGATTTAAACGGAAACGTCAGTATGCGGCTGAAGAAGGTATTTCCTTTTACAAATTAAATAGGGGTGAGCATGTGTTTAAACGTTATATTTGTAGTCTATTATGTGTGGCAATGCTGCTGGGTCCATGGAGTACATGGGCATATGGAGAGGAAGGGAAAGGAGAGGCTGCGGCTTCTCAGTCTTCGTCTTCCACTCCACAGATTATTACCAGAGCATGGCTTGCACAGCAAACAGGTAAGGATCAGGCTTGGGTCAATGCACAGTTATCCAAAGGCTATACTTTATATGATATTTATAAAGCATGGCAAAAAGATGGTGGGGAAAACTCATTACCTGAACAAAGTCCTGCCTTGTGGGTACAGCAAAATGGGCTTGAATTGAGCACAAAAGCGAAGATGGAACCGTCCAAGGAGCCGGCTGAACTCAAGGCAGGTGAAAAGCCCGTTCAGGATGAAGTGGTGAATCCCAAACCGCTGGATAAGGGTGAGGAACCATCGCTGGTCCCTGAGACGACTGAGGTAGGTATACCATCCATACCCCGTGTAAATGATTCCGTATATGCGCCGATTCTAGGAGAAAACGGTCTGATCGGGCAGGATTTACTTAAACAAAGTTTGTTACAGGTATCTGCTACAACAGATGTGTATGCCCCTTTTGATCAGGCGGCGCTTGCACAAAGCAGGCTAAGTGATGATACTTCGCGTTATGGGCTGGATTACGGTGACAACAGTGTATCAACCGCTTCTGGACAGCTTATCGTGCAAAATACGGACTTGGTGCTGCCAGGATCGTTGCCCTTTGCACTGACTCGTGTGTATAACAGTTCATTGGCGAATAACCAGATTGGTGTGCAGCAACATGAGAGTGTGTACACAAACACAAGTGCCATTCGCGAGGAGGAAGCAGCTTCTGGTCTGGGTAGAGGCTGGAAATGGGATCTTCCCCACATGCAGGAACAGGATGGTAAACAGTATCTGTACATGCCGGGAACGGGCTCCTATGAACTGAGAGATGATTTGCAGCTTGAAGGATATGCATACAAAGATCTCAAGATCAGTACAGATCAAAGCGCAAGCGTGCAGGGAGTAAGCAGTGCATACAAAATAGCAGAGCTGAATGGAAATGACTATTATCTGGATCAGGACGGTTATTTGATTTTAATCCAGGATGCGTATAAGAATCGGGTGGAGTTTGACTATACAAGTTCTGGTGGAGCTAAGCTCATTCGTTCGATTCGAAATAATGATGGCAGAGAGCTTGACTTCACTTACAATGCCGGACAGCTTGTTGTTAAAGAGCAGGGCACAGACCATCAGTACACCTATCGTCAAAGTGACGAGGGAAGCAGCAAGGTGCTAACGGAAGTGCTGGATTCTCTTTCTAGAAGCACAAGCTATACGTATACTTTAACGGATGCTCCGTTTAATTTGGTAGCAGATAGTGAGGGGAAAACTGGGGCCTTACAGCAAAATGCATCGGCGCTGCTCACGCGAATT
Organism: Paenibacillus maysiensis; assembly: GCF_000520815.1. Taxonomy (GTDB): domain Bacteria; phylum Bacillota; class Bacilli; order Paenibacillales; family Paenibacillaceae; genus Paenibacillus; species Paenibacillus maysiensis. The sequence goes on from NZ_ASRY01000154.1 coordinate 5,881, forward strand.
GCACGACCTACTTCGTCCATCACAGACATTCGTTATGAAGCCTATAACAAGCAAATAGGCGTATACGGTATACAAGGCGTGTTCAAGGTGGTTTCACGCGCAGATGTGTACAGTACGACGGCAGGCAATCGTTTTTTGAATAAAATAGATTTCACCTATTCGGGAGAAGATCTGGCCAGCTATGGCAACAACGCTGAATGGACGGTGACGGCTACAGGAACACGTACAGCGGAAACCTTCCGTTTTGGCAAAACCTTTAGAGGAGATCATGCACCAGACAAACTTGTTCTAAGCCGCTATGATCAAGAGGGGGATTCTACCGGCTATCATGTGGATTATACGTATAATGATGCTGTGAACTGGAATTTGCCTGTGCAAATGCGAGAGTCCTATACGGAGGGCGGTTCTCCATCAGAACCTGTAACGACCTCCTATGACTACAATGAATATGGTCTTCCTTTGAAAATATCCCAAAGTACGGGATCGGAGACGGTTCATACGTATAAAACCTCTAATGAGCCTTTTTTCTGGGTACAACCTGTTCAGACGGTTAGCAAAATCAGTGAAGGAAAAACCGGAACGACAGTTCGAACCTATAAAGCAGAGGGCCAATTGTATGAACTGAAAAACTATGAAGGTACAGAGCAAGGGAAGCTTTTATCACACAGGTATACTTTTTACAATGCAAAAGGGAATGTAAGCGGTCAGAAAGTTCTCATTGATGATAGAAATTATACGGATGTGTCTATTGATTATGATTCTCCTTATGGTTCTCAGCTCCCAACAAGGCAGCTTTTGCCTAAAGGTGTTGAGTATACGTATGATTACTATCCGACTGGAGAAATCAAGTCCCAAACCGATGCCAAGCGCAAAACGGAGTCCTATGTGTATGACGCGTTGGGGCGTGTAACGAAGGTTACTTATCCGGATGGAACTCAAACCGTTGTGGTGTATAAGGATGATACGAACGATGTCACCGTCACCGGGCCCGATGGCGTGAGCGCTGAAAGATTGTATAATCCATTCGGACAGCTGCTCCAGCAGCAGGTGGATGATGCGATCTACGGATACGGTTATGACGATCATGGAGATAGGGTAGAAAGCACGGATGCGGAACAAGCCACCACTCGCTACGCCTACGATGCTTTTGGACGGCCTGTGAAGACGACCTATGCGGATGGAACAGCAGATACCGTGGCGTATAATGCGGTGGATCGAACGGTCACTTATACGGATGCGGCTGGTTATCGTGTGCGTGAGGTATCGGATGCTTTAGGTCGTGTGACTTCCACCCAAGAAGCTAAAAATGGATCCTTTCAGCCGCTGGAGTCGTTAGCTTATAATCATGCGGGTATGGTCACTAGCCGGACGGACGGTAACGGCCAACGTATGACCTATGATTACGATGCACTGGGACAAATGATCTCCGTCACAGATCCATCTGGACAAAAGACCAGCTATATGTATGATCTGGCCGGAAATTTGAAGACTGTTCAGTATCCTGATGGGCAAAAGAATGTGTATTCGTATGATGAGCTGGGCAGACGTACGTTACTTGAGAAGTCAAGCGGAGGAACAACGCTAAATATTTACGATACGGATGGCAATATCACCCGTATGTTGACGGGGAAATCGGACGCAATCACCTTTCAATATAACGCGGACGGGCTGGTTACGGAAGCAGCAGGCCCTGATTTTAAAACCAATTATACCTACGATAACGCAGGACGAAGAAAAAGCATGACAGATGGGCAGGGTACGACCTCCTATGCCTATGATCCATCCGATGGGTCGTTGACCGGACTGAAGTACCCGGACGGCACGCAAATCAGCTATGAGTACAATAAGCAGTCTCGCACAGGTTATGTGCTGACCGATGCTTCTGGAACGTCTATGCATGTCCAGTCCAAGCTGGATAGCTTGGGCCAAGTGACTCAAATGGACGTTAGCAGTGGAACGGGTACAGCAAACGTACAGAGTGTGGCAGGAGCGAGTGCTGCTACGGGCGGTTCACTGGATCGCATGACATTTGAGTATGCACCGAATGGTTTGCTGAAAAGTCAGGCTTCAAGCAGAGGGCTGAGTACGCGATTCAGCTATAACGGACTGGATTTGTCCGGGGTAACGGTAGAGCAAGGCGGTACGGCGCTGCACCAATTTGGTTATGAACGGGATGGGAATAAAAACATCATCGGACGTACACAAAACGGAACAACAGACCAATTTGGATACGACCCGTCAAACCGAATAGCCAGCGAAGCCGCAGGTGAGAAGAACAAGACCTACGGCTATGATCCGAATGGAAACCGAAGCGCCGAAGGCAGCGGCAAAGTGTTTGGCATGAAAAACGCTGAATATACGTATGATTCTGTCAGCCGTCTGACGAAGGTGAGCGGTGAAGGCAAAGAGGTCGGGTACAGCTATAACGGAGACGGGCTGCTGTACGAGCGTACAGAGGGCGGCAAAACGACCCGGTATTACTATGACGAAGAAGCGAAGCTAATTGCGGAAGCTGAGGTCGAAGGTGGAGCAGCGAAGATCACGTACGCTTACGTGTATGACTTGTCTGGTCAACTGTGGGCTAGACAAGATAAAGCAAGCGGACAGTTGCAATATTACCAGTTGAATGGCCACGGGGATGTGGTGGGCCTGAGTGACAGCACAGGCAAGGAGCTGAACAGCTACAGCTACGATATCTGGGGCGGCCCGGAGACGGTCAAGGAGACCGTACCGAATGTGCTGCGCTATGCTGGCGAGTATTGGGACGAGACGACCGGACTCCAGTATTTGCGGGCTCGCTGGTACGACCCGGGCACAGCCCGTTTTATGGGCGAGGATACGTATCAAGGCGAGATTAGCGATCCGCAGAGCTTGAACGGGTATGCGTATGTAGCCAATAATCCACTCGGATATGTAGACCCTAGTGGGCATGAATTTATGCCTACGACTAAAGGCGGGATATTTTATACCAACCAGAAAACGATTATTCATTGTGAAAGAGTAGGGATGGGGACTTGCTGGAATGAGTTTAAAGCAGGAACCATACAGGCATCCACGGCAGTAGCCAACTTCATGATTGTGGATGATATTAACACGCTGCTTGATCCCAAAGCATCTACCTTTGACAAAACACTTGCGGCCGTAGGATTTATTCCCGTGGGTAAGTTTGTTAAAGGCGGAAAATTGATTATAAAGCTGACGAGTAAAGAAGGAAGATATATTGAACGATCTGTCGAATTGTCAGAAAAAAATCTAAAAGCAGCCAAAGCGCTCCCTTGTAACTGCTTTACGGCGGGAACGAAAGTTCAAACAGACGAAGGGGAGAAGAATATCGAAGACATCGAAGTCAGAGATAAGGTTCTCGCCAAGGATGAAGTAACAGGTGAACAGGCTTACAAGGAAGTCACGCATCTGTATCGAAATGATAAGGAGATGACCTATGAACTTACGGTAGGCGATCAAATTATCGAAACAACCGAAAACCATCCGTTTTGGGTTGAAGGAAAAGGTTGGGTGCTCGCGGCTGATTTACAGGTGGGAGATGAGCTACAACAAAGTAACGGGAATACTTTGAAAATCGATAAAATCAACAAAGTAATACATGATGAAATGGTTAAGGTATACAATTTTACGGTTGCTGATTTCAATACGTACTATGTAAGCAGTTTGGGAATATGGGTTCATAATATCTCATGTGCGGAGATAAACTGGAAAGGATTTAGTAGCGGCAAATTAAAGCCCCATTGGGAAAAACATGGAGATGAATTCGGTGATATTTCTCAAAACGATTATCTAAAACTTGCGAAGGGTTTTGCTGCTGAAACCAACTCCTCGTTCAAAGAACAGGTTGTAGGTAATTTCCTTGTTAAATATGACCCTTCATCAGGACGTGTACTTGTAGGTCACATTAAAGATCGACAAATAAGGACATTTTACAAAGATGACGGACGGTCTGCTGACCCGTTCCAAGCCGCAATTGATCTTGCTAAATCACTCGGTGGCGGTTAATAAGTGAGGTGAAAACATGAATCGAGATGAAGCAATAGCTATTATCTTAAAAACAACGATTGAAGATTTATCTAAGGAAGAACGGGAAGAAATCCTAATTGACTGGTGGGGGATAGACCAAGACGATCCTGAATTTGATAAGTTGCCGGAAACATTGCAATCGGAGATACTAAATTATGATGAACCTCAGAAAGATATAATGGATGAAGTTTACAGTGCATTGTTGCTTGTGGCTTTAAGAAAAAAATATCATGGGGTCAGAAACGAGTATTTATCGAAAAGAGTGTCAGCTATCCTTGGCTCTAATCAGGAGGTTGAGGGTTTGCAGGAAGAACTTTATAGTTGTCCGTGTTGTGAATTTAAGACACTTCCAACAAAGGGTGAATACGATATTTGCCCAGTATGCTTTTGGGAAGATGATGGAAGTACAGATCCAAGTTACCATAGCTCCCCCAACCACATGACACTTGCTCAAGCCCGTGATAACTTTATTGAATTCGGTGTAGTGAACAAGTCTTCGTTACAATTCCTTGAATCAGATAGACTTGAGATGTTTAGTAAATAATAAAAATGTAACAAGTGCTCAGCCTTGAGGGATAAATCCTTCAAGGCTTTCTTTTTAACCCACCCAGTACCGAATGATTAGGGCGGCTTCGTCCAAAAGAACTTAACCCTCATTGTCCCAGTATAATAATCCTCTAATATGCCTGTACGCACATGCAATGCTTGAAAAATATAACCTTTTACCACATCCTCTAACTTCGCAAAAGCCCCAATATCATCAGATACCATCATATCTTGCTGCGAAAACCTTATCTTCGTTTTCTCACGGTTTTTCTGAAATTCGCTAAAACGTAAATAACATCGCAACTATCAAGTAGTTCAATTCGATAGGGATGGTGAAAAGACTTTCGCAACTTTATTTTTATGTACCACGACCATTAAGAGTGAGAAGCAATTTAATAAACACTCATTTTGCTTCGCAACTATCCGGACATTTGCTCCGATTGTTACCGTGCAAGAACACTCTGGTAGCGCACCAGTTGACATATACAGGTAAGGCAACGTGAAGGCTAGCCACCTTGCCCTCTAATTATAGACGGAAATTCGTTAAAAAAATTTCCGGTGGGGGCTGAACATGGAAGGCGTGAAAGTATCAATTGACCGTATTGTAGTGGACTTTACGAATGTGTATTGGACGTTCTTCAATCCACTTCGTCAGAGGCTATGTGAATACTACAATGCCGCATATTACGTGGAGGACAAGGGATTTAAGTACCGTGTAAGAGTAAGGGAGGGCAAGCACTGGGCATATCTTTCGTATCGACTCTTATATGCCCGACCTTCAAGGAAAAATACGCTTCGGCTTGAATGCCCGCCTGAATCCCTAATTCACTTCATGTCTTGGATTTCAAAGATTGGAAGTAACGCAACGGACATACTGCATGTTCGTTCAGAAGTGGCGTTCGACATTCCCTTACCCTTGTCTGAACTGTTCGCCCTGTCATTGACAGGGCGGAACATGAAGAAAAGAAAGGGGACGTTCTACTCCAACAAGCGACATCAGCGGCAAGTAGCCGGATATTGCATAGTGTATGACAAGAGGATGGAACTGTTACAAAGGCGTGGGGTGAGATCGAAGGCGAATTAACGAGATTTGAAATCGTGTATAAGCCGGATGAAAAAATCCCAATGAGCGTTTTGGTTCAGTATCCGCCGCGTTTCAACAAACTTTATCTTTGTGCTCAGGCAATCTCGGTTGATTTACTAAAACCGAAACTGCAACAAAGGGTTTACGGATTGATGCGCGGCGAATTGGAACAAAAGGGATTTACGGCTTATTACCGTAGAGAAATCGTGGAGCAAATGCGGCGACGTCCGACATTGGACTTCGACCGACCGGCAGAAGAACAGTGGGAGGAAGCAATCACTGTACCATGTGCCATATTGGGCGGCCTGATTAGTAAAGTCTCAGTCCCAGTTGCTTAGTTCTACTCATCTTCCAAAACAATCAGTTCATTGAGGGGAATGTTGAGTGTTTTGCAAATTTGCTCCAATGTATCGAAGTAAGCGGCATTAACTTTGTCGGAGCAAAGGTGACTTACGGTACTGGAACGGATATTCATCCTACGAGCAAGTTCACGCTGACTGATACCCCGCTCCTCTAGGATTTCTCTAAGGCGTAAACGGACTGGCATAGTAACCTCCAAGTAACGCAATACCGTTACAAAAGTGTGATTTCCTCCATCATATCACTGAAAAACTATTGTCTGCAACGGTATACCGTTCTATAATAGAAGGGTGATACGGAATACCGTTACATTAATTTCAATTATCGTAACGGAGGGGGAGGAAACAGCATGAATGTCATCGGTTACGTTAGGGTTTCGACACAAGGACAAGCCAAAGACGGTTATAGTCTAGCGTACCAACAAGATGAAATCCGTTCCTATTGTCAGGAGCAAGGATGGAATCTGATGACCATATACAGCGATGAAGGTATCAGCGGAGCGAAGGTGAATGAGGATGCTCTAGAAGTGGAAAGAATTGGCTTTCAGAGCATGTTAGCCGCCCTGACTACCCGTGAATATGACGCCGTTGTTGTCCTCAATACAAGCCGTTTATGGCGGTCTGACATCGTGAAAGTGTTGGTTCATCGGGAGTTCAAGAAGTACGGCGTGGATGTGAAAAGCATCGAGCAACCGACTTATTCCATCCATAAGAAAGACCCAAGCGATTTCCTCATCAATGGACTTATGGAATTGCTTGACCAGTATCAACGACTAGAAATCGCCCTCAAGCTAGGCAGAGGACGCAACAAGAAAGCCCAACAGGGCGGCTATGCAGGAGGACGGGCGGCATTTGGTTACAAAGCCCGTAAAGGTCATAAAGCAATAGAAGTGAATGACAGGCAAGCCCAAGCAGTAAAAAGGCTCTTTGACATACGGGAACAGAACCCGAATTGGTCTTTATCTGAGCTCGCATTTCAGCTAAACCTAGAAGGCTTTACGACACAACAAGGCAAGCAGTTTACGAAAGTACAGGTCAAACGGATACTTGACCGTAAATCGCTGTACGAGGGCCAGTATCAATATGGCGGTATTACCGCAACAGGACTACATCAAGCCATCTTATAGCGATTAAAGAGGAAGAATGGACACGCTTACCCTTCAATGTATCCCTTCGGGAGAATACTAAACAGACGATGCGGCTATTCTTTTTCCCTAATCGCTATAAGCGGCGAAGGGGGATACTCACCATGAGACATCGCAAGGAACAGTTTATTTATGTTGGCGTTGATTTACATAAGCGGACGCATACCGCTGTTGTCATCAACTGTTGGAATGAGAAGCTAGAGGTCATTGAATTTGAGAACAAGCCATCGGCTTTCCCTGCGGTGGTAAGCAAAGTTAGGAAGCATTTACAGGAAGGTATGACGGTTGTATTCGGACTTGAAGACGTGGGCGGCTATGGAAGGTCATTAGCTGTTTACCTTGTAGAGAATCATTTCCTAGTCAAAGAGGTCAATGCCGCACTATCCAACTGGAAGCGTAAAAGCTATGCCATGACAGAGAAACATGACAGTTGGGATGCAGAGAACATTGCAAAATTGCTATTGGATGAACTGGACAGATTGCCGAGTGCTCACCCACAAGACGATTACTGGATTCTGAAACAGCTAGTAATGCGGCGGTACAGCTTACGAGATACGCTTGTCATGCTTAAGAATCAGCTTCATACGCAGTTAAGCTACAACTATCCAAGTTACAGCAAGTTCTACTCCGAAGTGGACGGAAGAACGGCACTAGCCTTTTGGCATGAGTATCCTTCCCCGTATTTGCTTGAGGGGGTCACGCTAGAAGACCTGACGTTGTTCCTTCGGAAGAACAGCAATAACGTCTGCTCTACCAAGAAAGCCGCCTTCATTCTCGAAAATGTTCAAGCAGACGGGAATACGAAGCGGAACGGTCAGGAGCATCGGGATTTCCTTGTCCGAAGCCATGTGAATCAAATCCGTGACGTACATCGTGAAATGACCGATGTAGAGAACCACATTCGGGACATCATGCAGAAGCTAGACTTCAAACTGAACACTTTTACGGGTATTGATGACGTTACCGCTTCGGCTATCGTGGCTGAAATCGGAGACATAAGCCGTTTTACAAGTGCTGACAAGCTAGCCAAGTATGCAGGGCTTACACCAAGCCAAATGAGCAGCGGTGGTAGAGGTAAAGACCGTAACCAAAGGCAAGGAAATCGAGCGTTGAATAAGATTCTGTGGGGGCTTGCAGTAAGACGAGTGCATACCGCTAGAACTTCCAGTAAACCACTCAATCCTATATTCCGTGAATACTACGAGAAGCGATTGAGTGAAGGCAAAAAGAAGAAGCAAGCAATCATCTGCATTATGAGAAGGCTCGTTACCATCCTTTATAGCATGTTGAAGAACAAAACCGAATACCGTCTTACCGCTTTACCTGAACGAGCGGCAAGCTAATGATACAATGGTGGTAGCTGAAAACAGTTGCCACCTTCTTTCTTCCCTGAATCAAGTTTCTAACTAACGAAGGGGAGAAAAATATTGAAGACATTGAAGTCGGAGATAAGGTTCTTTCCAAGGATGAAGATACGGGCCAGATAGATTACAAGGAAGTTACTCATCTATATCGAAATAACAAGGAATTCATCTACAAACTGACTGTAGGTGACGAAGTCATTGAAACAACGGACAATCATCCGTTTTGGGTTGAAGGTAAAGGTTGGGTCTTAGCAGCTGACTTACAGGTAGGGAATAGGCTACAGCAAAGCAACGGAAATACCTTGACGGTGGACAAAATCAATATTGTAAAGCATGATGAGAAGGTTAAGGTGTACAATTTTACAGTCGATGACTTCCACACCTACTTTGTTAGTGATTTAGGGATTTGGGTTCATAATATCAACTGTAATCCTTTTGATCTAACAAATTCTAACTTGTCAAAATGGATTAAAGGAAGTTTCAATTCCGTAATCAATATACTTTCCATTCTTCTTATATCTAATTACTCCCTGTACTTTTCCATCCACAGCACTTTTTGTAGCACGACGTAGATTTTGAGCAAACCCTTCAGCTTTTCTGATATATTGGGCTACATCTTCGGCCCCTACCTCTGTCCCGTGCTTCTTAAAGTGAGAGATTATTATTTCGTTTGGAAAACAATAAAACGGTGGGTGGTATTTTGGAACATTGGAAAAACATGAATATTACAGGTGTGGCCAGAATTGAGAAATGCGTTGCGGAATTTCAAGTTTGGGAGTTGAATAAGATTCCATTTGGGAAATTTAAGGTGAAAGTCTACGAACGACCGGATGGTACTTTCGCAGGTTTCACGAATATCCAACTGAAAAGCCTTGAGGATGATTCTACGGAGAGTGGAGTTGGGTTTGGTAAGACAATCTCAGAGACATTAGAGGATACAGTTAAATATTTTATGAGTATGCTTAACGCAAGAGATGATCTTTCCAAAGATGATTTTGATTGGTCTCATCCCGATGATTTTTAATATTGTTGACCTCAAGGGGAAATCTTCTTGGGGTCTTTTTTTGTGATTCACACAATAGTAGATAGAAAACTTTTTCGAATATAGCCAGATTATAAATTATAGTAATATTGAAATAAAAAGCTGATTCACATTATTTTCAATTAGAAATCTCTTTCCTAAAAAACACGAGCAGGTTCGAGAAATATTATAAATGATAATACAGATAATTTCCTAATGGGTAAAGGGCAAGTGGTCTGTTCTGACCATTAATACTGTGTACAAAATACATGAAAGACTTGTTTCATAAGCACTGGTTCCAATAAAACAATTTGTTAATTGCTTGCATCCTCTACCTCAATGGATTTATTCACAATTTTGTAACCTATCGGACAGTGGGGGTTGCGAGATTGTTGTCGAATTGTTTCACTATATTTACATACTGTACTCTGGTAATCTATTAATATATATAGAGGGGAAGGAAAGGCGTTCCGATTCAATCGGTTGAGATGCGTTTATGTTCTATATGTTTAGTGAATGTCTATATTGCCATGTCTATATCGTCATGTCTGTATAACTTCATAGACAAGCTAGAGATAGCTCCCGCACATATAAAATACAGCACAGGATGGTGTAAGTAATGAAGTTTTTGAATGTAAAATGGATGGCTGTATGTTTGATGGCGATCTGTTGTTTGGGTCTGTTGGGCATACATACGAATACGGCAAGTGCGCAAGCGAAGGCTCCTTTGCTGGGAGTCAATGATGTATTACTGGATTCTAATACGATTCGGCCAGTGATGGAAAATGACAAGTTGTATGTACCTATCGTTACATTAGGTCAAAAGATGGGGATCTCCACTTCGGCTAGCGGACGTACATTGATGTTGACCGGACATAATCGCAGCTTTACGCTGGATCTGACCAAGGGTGATGTTTTCGAGCGCGGAGGACGTACGATGGTGCCGATCCGTACATTGACGGATGCCTTCGGATTTACCATCACCATTCCGTCAAGTAATCTATATCGGATTCAGAACGCGAATGCGAGCTTGTCTGATACACAATTTTTGAACAAATTTGCCGCAGAAATTAAACGGTATGCAGCCGTGAAGCCCGGCAAAGCTAGCAATGGAGGAACTAAGGGGAACGCTTCCCCATCGAGCCGAACGATTTATTTGAGCTTTGATGATGGTCCTACGGCGCATACTTCACAACTGTTGGATATTTTGGATAAATATAATGCCAAGGCTACTTTCTTTATGCTGGGACCGGAAATTCGTGAACATAGTGCAGTTATGAAGAGAATGGTAGAGGCGGGTCATGGCTTGGGCTTGCACGGGATGACGCATCAGGTGAAGAAAATCTATGCTTCTCCGGCAGCGGCGCTTGCAGAAATGAATCAGGATAATGAGATTTTATTCCAGGCAACTGGAAAACGTACTTCTTTAATTCGTACTCCCTATGGCAGCAAACCGTATTTGAAGAAAGCTTACCGCGACCAACTGACGGGTGCAGGCTATCATATTTGGGACTGGAATATAGATTCGAATGATTGGCGTTATACCAAAAATCCAGAGCATTTTGTAAAAACCGTTCTGAGTGACATTCGAAGATTGAAAAAGCAAGGCAGAACACCTGTCGTTCTTATGCATGATAAACCATCTACGATCAAGGTGCTTCCACAAATCATGGCTGCTTTGCAGAAAGAAGGCTATTCGTTCGAGCCGTTGAATAACAATCTGACTCCGCTTAATTTTTGGAATGATCATCGTTGATTGAATAGCTTGAAAAACAGGCTACCCTACTTTATTTTTTGAAAGAGGGTAGCCTGTTTTTTATATAAACGGTAAGCTGAAACCCAACGTCCTGTATAAAAGAATAAACAAGCGTTACATTGCCTAATAAAGGAAGTAAAGACACCTTTAAAACTATTTATTAGTTTTTTTAAGGTGTTTTTTGTCGTGTGTGCACAGAAAGTCATGAGCTTTGCAGCTTGTTTTATATGAATCTATGAATTCAGTTCCCTCTTCAGGTTATATGACTTTACGGGTTGCCACGTCGCTGCATATATTGCAGTAACCGCCCCGAGAGGAGGAACAGGTATGAATATTAATCCGGCTATGTTTAGTATGTTTTGTGCTACCACAGGTGCCATTATTACCTTTGCATTTGGCGGCTGGAATCAGCTTATGGTGCTGTTCACGGTTGCAATGGCTATTGATTATGTGACTGGGGTTGCCGCAGCGATTAAGACTGGGGAAGGCTTGAGCAGCAAAGCAGGGTTTTGGGGATTGACGAGGAAGGCTTTGATGCTGATGGTGATTTCTTTGGCACATCATGTAGACCTCCTGATGGGCACTGAAATCATGAAAGGAGCGGCGACGTATTTTTATTTATCCAATGAATTAATCTCGATTACGGAAAACTGCTCACGCATGGGCTTGCCGCTCCCACCGAAGCTCAAGAATTTTTTTGCTCTGCTGAAGGACAAGGAGTCTGGCGGGAAAGATGGTGGAAAAGATCGCTAGAATTACGAAGTTTCTTTCCGTATGCGGGGCGTTATGATAAAATTTTCAAGAGAACATTTTAAGATAAGGAGCCTATACGCATGATTAAACATATTGTTTTGTTCAAATTGAAAGACCGCTCCCCTGAAAGCATTGAGCATACGGCGTCCGTCTTGCGCAGCATGAATGGCAAAATCAAAGAACTTCTATCACTCGAAGTAGGTACGGATGTGATTCGTTCGGAACGATCTTATGATATTTCCCTTACGGCTGTTGTCGAAACACTGGAGGATCTGCAGACGTATCAGGTACACCCTGTGCATCAGGAGATCATTGTACACATGAATGAAGTGAAGGATGTATCGATCGCAGTTGATTATGAAATTTGAAGCGGTTACGGGAGGTGAAGGACCTTGTATTATGTCAATCGGGAGCAAATTGAGCTTCGACTAGGTGCCGTTCCCGACATTGCTGCAGGACTCCGCCGCATAACGGCCGCTTGGAACGGAGACTTGTTGCAGGGGTTGGTGCAGGAGCGCTGCCTACATCTGGCGATTGAAACGGTAACGGACGTAGGAAGCTATATCATTGATGGATTTATTATGCGCGATGCCAGCAGCTACGAGGATATTATCGGTATCATTCATGAAGAGGGCGTACTGGATGATACCGTGTTTAATCCGATCATGGAACTGGTCGCCTTGCGGAAACCCTTGGTGCAGGAGTATTTCCATTGGGACCGGACGAGCCTTCATTCGCTCACACCTGAGCTGCCCGAGCTATTGGAGCGTTTTGCATCCAGTGTGCATGACTATTTAAATAAGGAATTGGGTCCGCAGCCCGAGGGAGTGTAAAGGCTAAAGTGACGGATAAGTATATCGTTCCCGAAATGCCCACCAGGCGCATGATTATGACATTGTTGAAAACCAAGGGACCTGTGGGCGTCGGAAGCTTGGCAGTTCAATTAGGCATTACCGAAATGGGGGTGCGCAGGCATCTCAAATTGATGAAGCAGGATGGTCTCATCGTCGCTACCGTAGTGCGGCAGGCGATGGGACGTCCGACGTTTTTATACAGTCTGAGCGAGCGGGGAAGTGAGCAGTTTCCCCGCAATTATGATCATTTGTTGCTGGAACTACTGGAGGAACTGGATGAAGAGCAGGGAATGGAAGCTGTTTACTCTCTGTTTGACGGCAGAAAACGCAAAATGATGAAGCGTTACGCTCCTCAGATAGAGAGCGAGACCACGCTGGCTTCACGAGTGGAAAAGCTTTCCGGCATTCAGAACGCTTCCGGTTATATGGCGGAGTGGCGGGAAGAAGAGGACGGGAGCTACTCTATTGTGGAATACAATTGTCCGATTTCTCAAATCGCAGGCCGTTACGGCAAGGCTTGTGAATGCGAGCAGCAAATGTTCGAGGAACTGCTTGATGCCGAGGTTGTTCGTGAGGATTGCCTGGCGGATGGAGGACGTTGCTGCCTGTATCGTATCCGGTCCCGAAAAAAGTAGGAGCTTTTATGGTCGTTCGCTGTGTCATGACAAGCTCTCCCTGCTTATAATGCATTAACAGATGGGCATTCGCCCGGGCATAAGGGAGAGATGATGATGAAAGAAAACCACAAAAGCTTTATCCGTGGTGCGGTGGCAGGTAGCATTGCCGGTTCGCTCGCTGCGCTGTTGTTTGCCCCCAAGTCAGGTCGTGATCTGCGTCAGGACATTACGGATCAGGCACGTCTAGTCAGTGATAAGGGGCAGGAACTGGCTGGGAAAATTACAGATGCCTCTATTGAGTATACCGATAAAATTAAGGATACGGCCTCAGCGGTTATTCATGAAATCGGACAATTTCGCAAAAAAGGCGGAGTTCTTCCTGAAGTCAGCATTTCATCCGATCCTGTTCCAGAAGATATCAAAAAGGATACCCTGTAAGCAGTTCTAAATCAATATAATATAACTGAATATGGATTCGCTTCGAGGCTTCTCCTGTTGGGATGAAGTCTCTTTGTTGATCGTTTTCCCTTTTTCGGGTAATATTTTGGGGTACCTTTTACTCGAATACAACATAAGGTATGTAGCAACGGATAGCTTCCCAAGAGGGAACGACTCATACTTGAACAAAAAAGGAAGCGGTGTGTACGTGCAGCAAGCGATTGCAATATTGGATTCCGGTGTAGGAGGTCTGACGGTTGTTAAGGAAGTCATGCGTCAGCTTCCAAGGGAAAAAATCATTTATTTTGGAGACACTGCGCGCACCCCGTATGGACCCCGGCCATCGGAAGAGGTTAAGAAATTTACAGAGCAAATGGTTGATTTTCTGATTCAATTTGATCCGAAAGTCATTATTATTGCATGCAACACGGCAACAGCCGCGGCATTGGACTATATTAGCCAAAAGGTATCCATTCCGGTGATTGGAGTCATCCACCCTGGGGCACGTGCTGCAATTAGCGCAACAGCCACCGGGCATGTCGGGGTGATTGGGACTGTAGGTACAATCCGAAGCGGAGCCTATACGGCTGCGCTGAAGCAACTATCCCCTTATGTAGACGTGGTGAGCCATGCTTGCCCTTCGCTTGTTCCTTTGGTGGAACAGGGATTGTTCCGTTCAGAGACAACATCAGAGGTCGTAGAGGAGACATTGAGACCGATTCAAGCGTACCCGATTGATTGTCTGATTCTTGGTTGTACGCATTATCCTTTTTTGAAGGAAACGATTCAGGAAGTGATGGGCCCCAACGTGAAGCTGATTAGCTCAGCAGACGAAACGGCTCGTGAGACGAGTACGATTTTGTATAACAAGGGCAAGTTGGAAGCCGGGGATGAGACACCGGTGCATCAGCTTTTTTGTTCCGGTGATCCGGAATTGTTCCAGAGCATTGCCGCACAGTGGCTTGGGGAGCAAATTCGTCAAACGCCTGTTGTTTGGCAGGTTACCAATCTCGATTGACGAGACAGCCGATTTTTTTGTCATTAGACAAAAGAATCGGTTGTTTTGGTCTTCGCTTCATCAAGACACGCCGCGTCTGCATAACATGCAGTAAGACAGATGGAAGGGGCGTAGAAGATGAGAGAATATATCGTACAAAAAGGAGATACTTTGCACCGGGTCGCCTCGGCTTTTAAATTATCGGCAGATGCATTGATAGCAGACAATCCATGGACTGCCGCGCAACCCTATCTGGTTTGTGGTCAAGTGCTGTACATTCGTCCGTCAATGGATCGTAAATACGTTATTCAGCCCGGTGAGCATGCCAGACACATTGCCAAGCAGTTTGGTGTGGAGCTTGATGAACTGCGGCAGGCCAATCCCGAACTTGCGGAGCATGATTTTGTGGAAGGAAAAACAATGATTATCCCTGAACACCATCAGGATCAGATTATACGTTTGCGCGGGGAGTATGGGTACGAGGACTTGAGAGAAGATCTTGCGGCACTGGCTCAAAGGTATCCGTTTATTGAAGTTGGCAGCATCGGCACCAGTGTCATGGGAAAGGATATTCCCTATGTTCGTATTGGACGGGGACCACTGAAAATTCACGCCAACGCCTCCGTACATGCCAATGAATGGCTGACGACACCGTGTTTGCTGCGTTTTGTAGAGCGATATGCGCAAGGAGTCGACAGGATGAATGGAAATGAAGGGGGAGAGCATCATGATGAGCGAGAGGATCAAGGCGAGGCTCCTCCATGGATATATGGCGTTTCTCCACAGACTTGGCTAAACCGTACTTCCTTATGGGTAGTGCCCATGGTCAATCCGGACGGGGTGGAACTGGTTCAACAAGGTGTTCTTCCGTCTCATCCCCTGTACCATGACTTAGAAAAGTGGAATGAAGGCCGCGCTGATTATCGTGGGTGGAAGGCGAACATTCGCGGTGTAGATCTCAACGATCAGTTTCCGGCGCATTGGGAGGAAGAGGTGCGAAGACGCGGTAAAACAGGTCCGTCCAGAAGGGATTATGCGGGTCCTGCACCTTTGTCTGAGCCAGAGGCTAAAGCGCTTGTCGATCTGACGGAGCGGGAACAGTTTGATATGGTGTTGTCCATACACAGTCAGGGACAGGAAATCTATTGGAATTACCGGGATTTGGAGCCAAAGGAGAGCCGGGACTGGGCATCACGGCTGGCGGCTGCAACAGGATACCGGGCGGTAAAGCTGGGGGGCAGCGATGCGGGATATAAGGACTGGTTTATACAGCGATTTGGAAAACCGGGTTTTACCGTTGAAGTCGGGCTGGGCGTAAATCCGCTGCCTATGCGTGATTATGACGATATTGCGGCAGAGGTGGGCATGTTAATGGCAACGGTGCTGTCGTGGTAAAAGGGTCAGCCTGAAACGCCATGGTTTATCAGCACGTATTAGGAGGAGCACGTGTTTTTACAAGTGTTCCTCTTACATATCCCTTCAATGGGGTATATATACTTAGGAGCATTGGAAATGGAGTGAACAACCTATGAAGTGGAAAAGATTACTGTCTCTCCGTCAATGGTCACATGTGTTTCGTCGCATGCCCCGGTTTATTACGTCGTCGAAGATTCCATTGGGTGAAAAATTGCTGTTTGCCATCCCTGTACTGCTCTATTGGGTGCTACCGGATGTCATGCCCTTTATGCCTATTGACGATATTGGGGTGACGCTGTTGCTGATGAACTGGTTTGTGACCCGCGCTGAACGTAAATATCCCGATGTGCTTGAGAAGCAGCACGTACGTGTCCAGTAGGAATATAAGCTTGTGAATTTCGTGATTGCGATTTTCTGCGATTTTCTTTACAATAGGAATATTGCCTTTCTAGTATAGAGGCTATTTGCAGTTTATAGTTGTTGAACTTACCTGTTAAATTGTGTGGCACGGATATTCATACTCCGATGGACCACACTTCATTTGATCAATATGAAGGAGATGAAGTTGATGAATTGCAAAATTACTCGCAACGCTGCTAAAGTATTGAAGCTTGAATTGGATAAAGAAGAAAACCAAGGAAAGAGCCTGCGCGTTGTTATTACTCATTCCCATGGAGACCATGCTCATTACGGGCTGGACTTGGACACGCCTAAAGAAACAGATACCGTCGTAACTACAGATAAAGGCATTGATGTTATTTTGGAAAACGGCCAGCCGCTGCTGGATGGTGTAAAAATTGATTACTTGTACTTCCCCGAAGAAGGATTTGTCATTACTAACCCTTCCCAAGGTAATCACGGCGACCACTAAGCCGGAGCACGGAGGGACGACAGATGGCCAATGATATTCGCGTATGTGATGAATGCAATCATATTCGCTTGAAAACAATCTTGCCCAAGCTGCAAAAGATGGCACCGGATGCGGAGATCAAAATCGGTTGCAAATCGTATTGCGGTCCTTGTGGAAAACGGGCGTTTGTATATGTGAACGGACGCTATGTAAGTGCAGCTACAGAGGATGAAGTATTGGAGAAGGCTGCGCGTTTTATAAAATAATTCCAGTACGCAGCATTCACAGCTTTGTATAGTTCCCCTTCTTTTGATCCATGCTAATGGATGCAGACCACTGCCCAGAAGGAGGAGTGACTCATGGCCCAATATGATTCTAATCTGGACAATCACAGTGTCGAGGCCCAAACGCAAAACTCGGTGGACAAGCTTCACCATGCCGTTTCTCAGGCATTGTCACATCCGGCTGAGCAACTGATTGAGCAGGCGGAGCAGTCCCGTACTCATGCGGAGCGTGCCATAGAGCAGGCGAAGGACAGCCTTGGCGACGATGCGGTAGAGGTTGCCGAGGAAATGCTTGGTGAAGAGACACAACGGCTGGAGCAGGCCAAAAAAGCATTGCGCCCATAAGCATTCGTAAGGTATATGAGCGCGGTTTACTAGCTCAAGAATACCAAAAGCCCGATCATCAGCATGTTGCTGCTGGATCGGGCTTTTCTTGCTGGTATTCATCTTTCCGGGAATCTGGGAAGGTTGCTGTGTAAGCAATCTTCCTCAGAGAATTTATTTGGAAGTGGAAGGAGTCGTAGTCACTTCTTTGGTTTGCGATTCCCATTGGCGAATGAGATCATACGTGATCACCTGATCGGAAATGTTCAACCGATTGAGAGCTTCGGTATACCCCGACCCACAGGCGTTCACATCCGAAGGCTGGCCTGTGGTGAGGTTGTAACAGGTTCCTTTGGAGAATGTGCCATCCTCGGATGGAATGTAGTACACACGACCATCAGTGAAAGCACCGCTGCGCAGCACGACCATACGAGGCTTCCCGCTGAACAGATCATTGCCCATAAAGTGATACGGTTTCGTTGAAATGCCGAGCAGATGCATCACCGACGGTGTCAGATCAAGCTGTCCTGCCGGTTCAGTGTAAGTTCCCGCGTGGCTTCCATCGGGAAGATGCACTAGCAGCGGCACCTGGTTCATGATTTTCTGCATATCGAGATCTGTGAGTGGTTTACCCAACAATTTCTCATACAGTGCCTTATCTTTAATAGAATTGTCGTGATCCCCGTAGAACATCAGGATCGTATTATCCCACAATCCGTCTTTCTTCATCTGATCGACCAGTTCACCCAGTGCTTCATCCACATAATGCACGGATTTCAAATAGTCTCCGAACATGGTCCCTTCAAACTCGCCAACGTCCAAATCCACGGCGTCAGGTGACAGATTGTACGGATGATGGCTTGAAATTCCGACCATATAGGCGTAGAATGGCTGTTTGACCTCAGTGGTGAGATCATTGAGCGTTTGCCGGAAAAAGGATTTGTCTCCCAGCGACCAGCCAAGCGGCTCGTCTATTTTAAAATCTTTTTTACTGTAGAACTTGTCATAGTTCATCGCCTTATACATCGTGTAGCGATTCCAGAAGCTGCTGTCGTAAACGTGAAATGCATTAGGGCTGTAGCCAGTATCTTTTAGAATAGAAGGCAACGTATCGAATTTATGGTCCGCATAACGGATGAATACCGAACCTGTAGGCAGCGGATGCAGTGAAGCATGTGTAGAGAAATCCGCGTCCGAAGTACGGCCCTGCGCAGTCTGGTGATAATAATTGTTAAAATACATGCTTTCCTTCGTCAGCTTGTCAAAGTTAGGCGTAATGGCCTGACCGTTGATCTGTTTGCCGATGAAAAAGTTCATATACGCTTCAGCTTGAATGACCATCACATTTTTGCCTTTATACTTGCCGGAAAGGTCATTTTTCACCTGGAGCAGCTTTTGATGCTGATTAAACCATTCCTTATCCTTATCGGACTCCGCCTGAGCCAGCGTAGGCTGGGGTCCCAGATGGTCCTGGCCATAGCGGTAAATGTCGTACCCGTGAAATCCGATCAGCCCGGTTACATTGTACAGGGCCATCGACCACCAGTTACCGACAAATATGCCGGTTGCCCACGTGGACGTATAGTATTTAATCGGTCCAAAGGTAAAAATGTAGCCAATCAGGAAGGCCAACGCGCCTTTGGAGAAGCGAAGCAGAAACCTTTTGCTGAATGAACCGCGTGATGTTTCGATGTAAGAATCACTTGTTGTATACCGACGCCGCAAGGAAGCCACAAACATCACATACGGAATGAACAGAATCCAGTCTGCAAAAAAGAAAAGATCCCACCAGTACATCAGAGATACGATACTTCCACCCAGTGAATCAACTTGTCCGGCTTGAAGCAAGACGGGAATCGTAATGAAATCCTGAAAATACCGATAATAAACCATGTCCGAATAAATGAGTGCGGTAAGCAAAATATCAAGCACCACAAGAGCGATCAAACGTCCGCGCCGTGACAGCCATAAGGTCCAAAAACTCACAAGCAAGAGCGAACCGATAGCGATGACATAATCCAGCGGATTCATGTCAATATTTTGGGCATGCAGGTTATAGTGGATCAGAACGAGCTTGCCAATCATAAGTACAAAAAACAGACCAAACCCGAAATATCGGGACATCAGCACTCTGCTGAACATGTTTCCAGTGCGATTTGTACTGGCCGTGCGAATAACCAACACTTTACCCCCTTCGGCAGAAATGCTCGGCTAGTATAAACTAAATATTAACGTAATGTTAAAACCGAAATCGCCTTTAATTATTATAGCGCTCATCCCGCGCATTTCAATGATTAAGTAAAGAAAATACAGCATTTTCCTTCCAGTACAATAGCCTAAAGCCATATTTTTATTCTGCGGACAGCACAAATCAGGCCAGAAGGCGAACGTACAGTTCGCTTTCTGGCCTGAGCATCATCTATTTAAGACTGCGACGGCGGAGTATCCTTGCGACGCGGCGGTAGAGGGCCCAGATACTGATAGTATTGACATTCAATCCGCCCGTTAAACAGCTTGCGGCGCTTATCGGCTTTGTGGCCCCAATAGTGCTCGAATTGCTTGGTGGAGCTGATGGCAAAAAAGGACCATGTCTTCATTTCCGCTGCCGTGCGTGCAATTGACCGGATCAGCTTCTCCACCTCGGTTTGCTCACTTAGTCTCTCACCATAAGGTGGATTGGTAATCATCACACCATATTGGCCTTCAAGTCTGACTTTCGTTACAGGCAGCACCTTTAATGAGATATCTTTAGCGAAGCCTGCCGCCTTGACAGCAGCCTCAGCGACTTCGATGGCGCCCGGATCAATATCGCTGCCTGCAATCTCGAAAGGAATGTCATCGCGGGTCAAATCCATCGCTTCGTCGCGAGCCTGATCCCATAGCTCGCGACCAATGACAGGCCAGTCTTCCGAGTTAAAGGTACGTCTCAGCCCCGGAGCAATATTCCATGCCTGCATTGCTGCTTCTACCAGTAGAGTACCGGAACCGCAGCACGGGTCATAGAACGGTCGATCCGGGGTCCAGCGGCTAAGCTGAATCAGAGCGGAAGCCATCGTCTCTTTGAGCGGAGCCTCCGTCACGAGCTTGCGGTAGCCGCGCTTGTGCAGCCCCGGACCTGTCGTATCAAGCGTTAGCAATGCACGGTCATTTAAGAGAATGACCTCTATAACATAACGAGGGCCATCCTCCTCAAACCAATCCGTGTGGTAGGTTTCCTTGAGTTTTTCCACAATCGCCTTCTTGACGATTCCCTGACTGGCTGGTACGCTACTAAGCTGTGATTTGTGCGAGCGTCCCTCTACTGGGAATTCACCATCCATAGGAATCCAATCCTCCCATGGCAAAGCTTTGGTGCCCTCGAACAGCTCGTCGAAGGTGGTTGCGGCAAATTCACCCATTTTAATAAGAACGCGGTCTGATGTGCGCAGCCACAGGTTACACCGGCATATATCCATATAATCACCGGAAAAAACGACGCGGCCATTCTCGACGGTCAGGTCCTCGTATCCGAGTTCTCTGAGCTCGCGAGCCACGACGGCTTCAAGTCCCATCGGCGCAGTTGCAATTAGTTGCAGTTGAGTCATTAAACGTATTCACTCCGTCCCATAATCATATAAGCTTGGTTCAATCCCTATAGTATAGGTCATTGTATACGAAGAGACAAATAATTAAGGCAAATAATTTACGAAGGACACCGCGTCCAACCTGCGTTATGATAAAGCGAGAAGGAGAGATGAAACGTGGAAATTACACCCAATATGACGCCTGAACATTATGTAGACCAACTGGTACAGGAGGATGAAGCGCTCCGCGGCATCAGGGAGGCCATTGTTGCAGAGGGAATGCCTGAGGTATCGGTAGCTCATCCTTACGGGAAGCTGCTGACCTTTCTGATTGAGGTATCCGGCGCGCAGCAGGTACTGGAGATTGGCGCATTAGGCGGATACAGTGGATTATGTCTGGCCCGTGGACTGGGAGAAAAGGGACGCATTGTGTCATTGGAGCTGAAAGAAGCGTATGCGGCACTGGCACATAGACATATGGAGGAAAACGGCTATGGTAACCGTGTCGAATATCGTATCGGACCTGCCGCGGACAGCCTGAAGGAGCTTCAGGAAGAGGGGAGGACCTTCGATTTTTTCTTCATCGATGCCGATAAGGAAAATTACCCGGTGTATCTGGAATATGCGATTGCTCTGGCGAATCCAGGTGCCATTATTGCGGGAGATAACTGTTTCCTTCGTGGACGGACGCTGAATACGGACAAGAACGGTCCTGCC
>NZ_ASRY01000155.1 GCF_000520815.1 Paenibacillus maysiensis
AATATGATAGTTTTACGTACTAAAGTGGGAAGGGGTATCCCTCCGCACTTTATTTTTTTGTTAGTGGATATGGCTCGGTAGCTCAGTCGGTAGAGCAGAGGACTGAAAATCCTCGTGTCGGCGGTTCGATTCCGTCCCGAGCCACCTTTATATGGAGGATTAGCGAAGTGGCCAAACGCATCAGACTGTAAATCTGCTCCCTTACGGGTTCGGTGGTTCGAATCCATCATCCTCCACCAGTTTTATGAGCCATTAGCTCAGTTGGTAGAGCACCTGACTTTTAATCAGGGTGTCGAAGGTTCGAGTCCTTCATGGCTCACCGAAAGTCATCAACTATAAGTTGATGACTTTTTTTGTATGCATTTTTGCATGTATATAGGTTATGTTTCTTACTAGCTTTTTTATTTTAAGGTATCGGCAGGGTATAATAGGTTCATTATGTTCGCTTAGAGGTTATTCTAAAAAAAGTGAAGTGGTGATCGCGTGGCTTTGGATACAGGATGGATACAGCAACAGCTTCAGAATATTATTCAAGCACCTTTTACTATACTGCCTTGGTGTCCGGAAATGATTGCAGAAGGTCAGCCAGCAGAATCAGCTGTACCGGATAAGTCATTTGTACGTGATAGCAAAATATATTTTCCGTTCCGTGCGGTAGCAGGAGAATTGGCTGCCTTTGCGGTAGAGGCAAAGCGTTTGACGGATCGTGAACGGAAGCTGATTGAGGCGCTACTCTGGAACATGGAGCAATTCTGGCAGGATGGGACGGGGACGCAACGGCCCGATAATCCGGTATATGCTGAGGAAGAACGAATGAGGCGTTTTGGACAGTGGCTCATACAGCAGGCTGGCAACCTACAGAATGAAGAAGAGGTTCCTGATGAGTTGGAGCTTCGGGATTCGCTGTCGGCGTATATGGTTCCCATTGTACTGACTGGTGAAGGAACACAGGGGGGCGCTATTGCTTACACTCAGCTACATCGATTGTTAGCCAGTTATTTTGGAGGGAATGTGCTGCTTACTCCACTGGATGAACAGTCTTGGCTGATTATGGCTAAAAAGGAACTACTGTTGGGAGCAGAAGACGACCGGGATAAGGATGTCGAAACCAGGGATGCGGATTTTACGGAATCGCTGGAGGAGGTTCTTACGGCTTTCAGTCTGGGTTTATACGAGCTTATCGCAAATGAGTGGGTAGGTGTATTTCATTTGGCGGTATCCAAGCCGTCTATACTATTGGAGAGTCTTCCCAAAGAGCTGAATTTGTTATGGGAGACGATCCATCTCGGCAAAATTTTTCATGTAACAGAGCACATCCACTTTTCATGGGAGTTACATTTGGAGAGGTTATTAAACCGTATTCCGAAGGAGCAACGCGTGCAATTTTTGGAGCAGGCTGTGCGGTCGTCCGTCATATTGGAGGATGCTGAAACGATGGCTACATTGGATATCTTTTTTCAACTGGATTGTAATGTGAGTGAGACGGCTAAGCGCCTATATGTGCATCGAAATACGTTGA
The DNA here is from genome assembly GCF_000520815.1 of Paenibacillus maysiensis. Lineage (GTDB taxonomy): Bacteria > Bacillota > Bacilli > Paenibacillales > Paenibacillaceae > Paenibacillus > Paenibacillus maysiensis. The sequence continues at coordinate 1,520 of NZ_ASRY01000155.1, forward strand.
TTTACCGTTTGGACAAGATCAAACAGGAGACCGGATTGGATGTGCGGACGTTTAATGATGCGGTTTTGGTCAAGCTTTTTCTACTATTGTACAAAGTGACAAAAAGGAAATAGCATTTTTGTGCAGTTTGCGAATAGCCACGCAGTGGGTACTAAGGTAAGATACAAGTAAGAAATGTATTCGATTTCAAAACTTGATCTTGGGGAGGCAAAAGCTATGGCTGGTGTACGCTTAGAGCATATTTTTAAAAAATACCCGGGTGCAGATAAAGCTACGGTTGTTGATGTCAATTTGGACATTCAAGATAAAGAATTCCTCGTATTGGTCGGTCCTTCCGGCTGTGGTAAATCTACTACGCTCCGTATGATCGCTGGGCTGGAAGAAATCTCGGACGGCAAATTGTACATTGGAGATCGTGTCGTGAATGACGTAGCTCCAAAGGATCGCGATATTGCGATGGTTTTCCAATCCTATGCCTTGTATCCGCATATGAACGTATACCAAAACATGGCTTTTGGTCTAAAGCTCCGTAAGGTGAAGAAAGACGAAATTGATAAGCGTGTACGTGAGGCGGCTAAAATCCTGGATATCGAGCATCTGCTGGATCGCAAGCCGAAAGCGCTATCAGGTGGTCAACGTCAGCGTGTTGCCTTGGGACGTGCGATTGTACGTGACCCACAAGTGTTCTTGATGGATGAGCCATTGTCCAATCTGGATGCCAAACTGCGTGGTCAGATGCGTGCGGAAATCACGAAGCTGGCTAAACGTCTGGAAACGACTGTTATCTACGTAACGCATGACCAGGTCGAAGCGATGACGATGGGTGACCGGATTGTTGTTATGAAGGATGGCATTATTCAACAAGCCGCATCTCCGGATGAGCTGTACAACCGTCCAGTAAATCTGTTCGTAGCTGGTTTTATCGGCTCTCCTACGATGAACTTCATCACAGGCAAGCTGGCTGAGAAGGACGGCGCAATGTATTTCACTGCACCAGGTTTGGATCTGTTCGTGCCTGAAGGTAAGGGACAGATTTTGAAAGCCAAGGGTTATGTCGGTAAAGAAGTTATCCTGGGTATCCGTCCTGAGGATATTCATGAAGAACCTGTATTTTTGGAGGCTTCTCCGAATACGATCTTTATGTCCACTGTGGATGTTACCGAAAACCTCGGTCATGAAATGCTGTTGTACCTGAGTGGTGCCGGAAACGATACGATTATTGCCCGTGTAGACGGACGTTCCAATACTCGTGATGGTGTCAAAGCGAAGTTGGCTGTCGATATGAACAAGGTTCATATTTTTGATAAGGAATCAGAATTGAGCGTTCTGGTTGGCGAATAAGATCAACTGATGAAAGAGAGCTGCAGTTTCCCAGCCGGGGAAAGGCGGCTCTTTTTGTATATCCCATACAGCTTCCAGCTTTGGCATTGCATTCAATGGAAAATTCCGATACGATGGGTACATTGGTATGGGTCTGGGCTCAGGTATGGATTGCTGGCTGGATTATTGAAAGCAAATATTGGAAGAGTCCAACTGCATGAACACAGGTGACCCGAAATGATGCTGAAAAGGTAAGGCTTGAGCTGGCACAGGATGAGCTGGCGACGGGCTGAATGGTTGATAGAGTGACGCTACATAAATAAAATCACGTATAGAATCCGGTCATGCAGGATGAAGGGGAGAATACGATGGCTAAAAAGGTAAAGGTATCTGAGCTTGTACAGCAATTTCAAATGGAGGTTATTTCCGGTGAGAAAGGTCTGCGCAGGCTGATCACGGTGGATGATTTGAATCGTCCAGGGCTGGAGATGGCCGGGTATTTTGAATACCACACACAGGAGCGGGTGCAGCTTTTGGGAAGGTCTGAGCTGGCTTTTCTCGGTATGCTTCCTCCAGATGAAAGAAAGGATCGGATGCAGCGTCTATGTACGGAGCTGACTCCGTGTATCATCATCACACGCGGTCTGGAAGTACCCGCAGAACTAGTGGAGGCAAGCGCTGAGCGGGATGTCCCTGTATTGCGAACTAATATGGCCACGACGATTTTATCAAGCCGCATTACGGGTTTTCTTGAAAGAAAGCTGGCTCCTACGGCCACTATTCATGGTGTATTGTGTGATGTGTACGGTGTAGGTATGCTTATTACGGGCAGTAGCGGCATTGGTAAAAGTGAAACAGCGCTGGAGCTGGTTAAACGCGGTCATCGTCTGGTAGCAGATGATGCAGTGGAAATCCGGCAAACGTCCGATTTTCAGTTGCATGGTACGGCGCCGGAACTGATTCGTCACCTGCTGGAAATTCGCGGCGTGGGCATCATTAATGTGATGACGCTGTTTGGTGCAGGTGCAGTTCGTAACAACAAGCGGATTACGCTGGTTGTCCGTCTGGAGGCATGGCAGCAGGACAAGCAGTATGACCGTCTTGGTTTGGATGAAGAAACGACCCGTATTATTGACACGGATGTTCCGCTCGTTACGATTCCAGTTCGTCCGGGCCGAAATCTGGCCGTTATTATTGAGGTGGCGGCAATGAACTATCGTTTGAAGCAAATGGGCGTGAATGCAGCTCTGCAATTTACGAACAAGCTGACGGCTACAATTTCTGAAGATATGGAAGATATGGATTAAGGTTGAGTCGTTTGCAAGGAAGAACAAGGAGTGAGAGAAACATATGTCAACGGCAACATTACTGCTGAATCCGATTGCTTTTTCAATCGGGGCAATTAAGGTCCATTGGTACGGGCTTATTTTGGGGCTGGCGGCGCTTGTGGGTTTATATCTCGCCATTCGTGAAGGTAAAAGATTTGGCATTCCGCAGGAATTTTTTATGGATATGCTGCTGTTGGGTGTTCCCTCGGCTATTATTGGAGCGCGTATTTATTATGTAGCCTTCAAATGGGAAGATTATCGAGATAATCTATGGGATGTTTTCAAAATCTGGAATGGCGGTATTGCGATATACGGTGCATTGATCGGCGCGATTATATGTGCAGTCATCTATTTCCGCTATAAGGGTTATAATTTCTGGCGGATTGCCGATATTTGTGCGCCGGGTCTGCTGATCGGTCAAGCGATTGGACGCTGGGGTAACTTTGTCAATCAGGAAGCCTACGGTGGACCGACGGAAGAAGCGTTTTTGCGGAATCAACTGCATCTGCCGGATTTCATTGTAAATCAGATGAACGTTAACGGGGTGTTTCACCATCCCACATTCCTGTATGAATCCCTGTGGAGTGTTGTAGGTGTGATTCTGCTGCTCGTTATTCGACGTATGAAATTTGTACGTGCAGGCGAAATGTTTGCGTTTTACTTCATTTGGTACTCGATTGGCCGTTTTTTCATCGAGCGTGTACGGACGGATAGTTTGGCTTTTCAGGGACCAGACTGGCTGGCTTCCTTTGTGAATGCTTTGTGGTCTCCTATGGTATGGCTGGGGTTTGAACCAGGGCATCTGGACCCAAGTTACGGTAATGTACGGATCTCGCAACTGCTCCCTATTTTCATTGTTGTAGCTGCTGTGATTTTCATCGTGGTTCGTCGTCGTAAGGGTGCATCTGTTCCGAAATATAGCGATCCGATTGTCTCCAGCAAGGTAGGAGTCGATCAGGTACCTGACGTCACGCCGGAACAGGCTTCCCGCCCGGGTCAAGATACGATTCCTCCGACAACGGCTGCGCCGGATAAGCTACACAAGGAAGACATGGACGAGGACAAGAAGGAGCATCTATGATAAATACGGTTTTATTCGACTTGGACGGTACGATTATGGATACGAATGAGCTGATTATCAACTCATTTCTGCACATTTTGAATCACCCGGACGCTGACCCGCTGACACGGGAGCATATTATCCCTCATATGGGCGGAACGCTGGATGACCAGCTTCGTACGTTTTCGGGATTAAAGGATGTGTCTGAGCTAGTTAAAGGCTATCGTGCTTATAACCTGCTCCATCACGATCAAATGGTGAAGCCATTTCCGTATGTCATCGAGGTTATTCAGGAGTTGCGTGCGCGGGGAATCAAGCTGGGGATTGTGACGACTAAAATACGTCCTTCTACGATTCGTGTGCTTGATCTGTTCGATATGACCTCCTCTATGGATTATATCGTGACGGTAGACGACGTACAGCACCCGAAGCCGCACGCAGAACCTGTGCTTAAGGCGCTGGCTGGCTTGAACGCCAAAGCGGAGCATACGTTGATGGTTGGAGACAGTTCCTTTGATATTCTATCGGCTCAAGCCGCAGGTGTGAAATCGGCGGGTGTAGCCTGGTCGCTCAAGGGTGAGGAAACTCTACGGGGCTATGGACCGGATTACATTTTGCATGATATGCGGGATTTACTGAAGCTGGAGCTTCAAGGTGTCGATGTATCGTGAGGAAGGTTGACCGCTATCCCGTGGAAGGCCCCAATGCGCTGTGGCAGATTTACCGGACGGTAAGCCGCTGGAAAGGGATTAAAAACTTTGTTTTTATACAGATCGCCCGGTATTGTCCCGTGCTATCCTGGAAGAATGTCATTTACCGCAGAGTGCTCGGGATGAAGGTAGGGCAGCATGCGGCCTTCGGCCTGATGGTGATGGTAGATGTTTTTTTTCCGGAGCATATTACCATAGGGGACAATTCGGTGATTGGATATAACACGACCATTCTGGCTCATGAATACCTTATACGGGAGTATCGTATTGGTAAAGTGATGATCGGGAATAATGTGTTGATTGGCGCAAATACAACGATTTTGCCAGGTGTTACCATTGGAGACGGAGCTATAGTAGCGGCTGGAGCGGTCGTGCATAAAGACGTGCCTGCAGGAGCATTTGTAGGTGGTAATCCACTGCGCGAATTAAGACGATCGGGTACGAATGAGTAGTGAATAGCATAACAAAAAAGGCCCCTTATGTATTAAGGGGTCTTGCGCTGTTTTTCTGTATAATAAATGGGGTAATGCATGTTAGTTATGTTTAAAACTTGATAATAGACATATTTGCAAGGCGATATGGGAGCGTGTTGATTTGGCCAAAAAAGAACGTATACCAGAGCTTGATATTTACCGGGGAATGTTAATTGCAGCCGTTGTTACCATTCATGCGACTTCAATGGCTTTGATTGATGCGCGTCATTCTCTATTGTTTTATCCCTTTTTATTTTTAAATGTGTTTAGTAGCTTTGCGGTGCCAGTATTTATTTTTGTGAGCGGGTTTGTTTTATTTTACAATTATGTCGATAGGCCGCTTCGTGGTAAGAATATGCTTGTGTTTTTTCGAAAAAGACTGATGTTTATTGTGTTACCCTACGTTTTGTTTTCTCTTATGTACTATTTGACCTTGGTGACACGTGGGCTGATGCCGCTCAGTGATCTTCCGCTTGTGCTGTTAACGGGAAAGGCGTACACGCATTTGTATTATGTCATCATCATAATCCAATTTTATTTGGTCTTTCCGCTGTTGCTGTGGGGAGTGCAGCGTCTACGCCATTGGATATCGAGTCCACGGAGAGCAGCCTTAGTCATTTTGACAGTAGGGTTAGTCATTCAATGGGGGTTTGTACTGCTGAACAAATACGTTTGGCAAGAGGAAAGAGGAAGTCTTGCGATTACGTATATCAGTTATTTTGCCTTGGGTGCAGCTGTCGCGATTGGATATGAAGAGTTTAAAAAGTGGTTTTTTCCGGTGTCAGGTACGGCAGTTGGTCGCGGTCAGTTGATCAGTTGGTATGGTTTGTGGGCGGCTTGGCTGTTGCTGGGTATAGTCTATGTGCAGATATGGTTTGTAGCGTATCGGGAAGCGATCTATGCAGATTCGTTGATCTATGAGCTGTTACGTAATGCACATGCTCTTGTATCTGCGCTGGTGCTGTTTCAGTTCTCGGCTTTCTTATACCGTCATGCTAACTATGCGTTGCGAACTTGGATTAGTTGGCTGGGTGCCTGTTCCTTCGGTATTTATTTACTCCATCCGGCGCTCTTGCGCGTGTATCGTAAGCTGAATTTGCATGGAACACCGGTAGAGTATATCTTTTCTGTTGCCGGAGGTTGGCTGTTAGCGCTGTTTGGCTCATGGCTGATTGTGACGCTGTGTTTCCGTTATGTACCTTATTCCTGGATTGGCCTGGGTACGGTTCCAAAGTCTCCGTCGCGGGGTAAAGGTGAACAGGTGAGTGGTTGAATATGTTGATATGACTGTTGGCTGAAAGGCTGACAGTCTTTTTTTATAGGATTCATGAATTCTGCAATGGATAAAATAAATAGAGGGAGATCGTTTCGCAATGCGGCTCTAAAAATGGGCTGCCCCATTCGGTTGACGTTCGCAGGCAGAGCATGATAATATATCGAATATACTTTAGTTTATTAGCACTTTACCATGATAAAGATATTGTGAAATCATGAGGTGATAGAGATGACCAAGCCAAAAGGATTTGAAATCCCTGTAGGGGTTCGGGATTACCTTCCGCGTGCGGTGTCGAAGCTGCGGGCGATTGAATTGAATGTACTGGAATGCATGGAGCGTTGGGGCTACCGTCAGATTATGACGCCTACGATGGAATTCTACGATACGGTGGGTGTGGCTAGTTCTACTTCGGATCGGAAGTTGTTCAAGCTGCTCAATAACCGGGGAACCACGCTGGTGCTGCGATCTGATATGACTGCGCCGATTGCACGTGTGGTATCATCGCTGTTGAAGGAAGAAGAGGTACCGCTCCGGCTCTCCTATCACGCAAATGTATTTCGGGCGATTGAGGAAGAGGCGGGAAGAGAAGCGGAATTCTTCCAGACGGGTGTAGAGCTGGTGGGCGATGACTCGCCCGAGGCTGACGCGGAGGTGGTGGCACTGGCGATTGCATCATTGCAGGCGGCAGGGGTGTCCTCTTTTAAAATTGCCATGGGGCATGTGGGATTCCTGAACGGTCTGTTCGAGGAAATCATTCCGGGTCGTCAGGCTGAACAGCAAGCGCTAAAGGAGCTGTTATTGAACCGTGATGTGGTGGGCTACCGGACAGTGATTGAAGCTTTGGGTTTGCCTGCCGAATATCGGGAAAAGCTGGAGGCTATTCTCCGGCTTCGCGGGGGCAAAGAAATTTGTGAACAGGCTACCCGTCTTAGCATCGAGCAGCAGACGATTCAATCCATTGCGCATCTGTGCGAGGTTTGGGAAGTGCTGGAGAGTTACGGCGTGTCTGAGCATGTGCTAATTGACCTTACTATGATCGGAGACTTTTCATATTATACAGGAATGACCTTTGAGGGCTATGCGGCGGAAATCGGATTCCCCGTATGTAATGGAGGGCGCTATGACAATCTGCTACAGCAGTTTGGCCGTTCCGTTCCTGCCACAGGATTCGCGTTGAAGACGAACCGGATTGTCGATGGTGTGGACGGTATTCAGATCGAGGCGAAGCGCCCAGTCCTCATTCGTTATGATGCGCAGGGACGCAGAGAGGCGTTATCCGCCGCTGCACAGCTTCGTGCAGCAGGACGGACTGTGGTGACAGGGCTGAGTGGTGGGCCTGAGGATCGCCGCCGTGAGCAACAGGACTTGTACGCAGAGGTTTACAGCTACACAGTCGAAGAAAGACAACCGGTACAAGGGAGGGAATTGCCATGACGGAGACGTTGAAGGTAGCCATGCCGAAAGGACGGATTTATAAGCAGGCTTCTGAGCTGTTTCGTCGAGCGGGGGTTCCTATTCCAGTAGATGTGGATGATACGCGCAGGCTGGTTATTCCGCTGCCTGAACTGGGAATGGAGTTTATTATGGCGAAGCCGGTCGATGTTCCCACGTATGTGGAGTACGGAGCTGCGGATATCGGCATTGTAGGCAAGGATGTTTTGCTGGAAGAGAACAAGGATGTGTATGAGCTGCTTGATCTGGGAATTGCCCGTTGCCGAATGTCAGTCATTGCTTTGCCGGATTGGCAGCCGGGTATTCGTCAGCGGGTGGCTACGAAGTATCCGAATGTGGCTTCCCAGTATTTTCGGGAGCAAGGCCAGCAGGTGGAGGTTATCAAGCTGAATGGTTCTATCGAGCTGGCACCGCTAATCGGATTGGCAGACCGGATTGTCGATATGGTGGAAACAGGGCAGACCTTGAGAGAGAACGGATTGGTCGAGCAGATCAGTATTTTGGATATTACGAGTCGGCTGATTGCCAATCGGGTCAGCTACCGGATGAAAAATGGTCCGATTCAGGCGTTGTGTGACCGACTGCATCAGGTAATTCCGACTACGGTGGCACCCAGGGACTAAGGTAAAGGTCAATGGTCAGGAGAACAATCTGCAAGCTGCAAGTAAGGGGGAAGGGACAAATGAAGATCGTATCAGCCCGTGATTTCAATCTCCAGCGGGAGGTGGATTACGGTACACCTGAGCAAAATGAAGCCGTTCGTGCGATTATCCGTTCGGTACGGCAGGAGGGAGATGCGGCTGTCCTGCGGTATACGGAATCGTTCGATGGTGTATCGCTGACGGCGGAGCAGCTCCGTGTGACGGAGGAAGAATTGAAGGCGGCATATGACAAGGTGGAGCCTTCTTTTTTGCAGGCGATTCGGGAGGCGGCGGACAATATCCGTGCTTTTCATACGAAGCAAAAACGTAATTCGTGGATGGATTTACAACCGGATGGCAGCTTGCTGGGTCAGATTATCCGACCGTTGAAGCGGGTAGGCGTGTATGTTCCGGGCGGTAAAGCAGCTTATCCGTCCTCGGTGCTGATGAATGTGATTCCGGCTCAGGTGGCTGGTGTACCAGAGATCGTCATGGTGACACCCCCGGCAACAGGCGGCAAGGCGGGAATTGATCCATATACACTGGTAGCTGCGGCAGAGGCGGGTGTGACAGAAA
>NZ_ASRY01000156.1 GCF_000520815.1 Paenibacillus maysiensis
CCATGATCTCCTTGAGATTGTGGTCCTTTTTTTGTATATTACGTTCCAGAACCTTATATGTAACCCCTAATCTGTCTTTTTCCAAGCGGATTATTTTTAATAAAAGGGTCGATTTTATCTCTGGAAAAGCTTAATTATAAAGGATGTCCTTCCTGTGAGTACACTTGTTTGTACAGGGAAATACTAAAAGTTATGGCTGCTGAGGAAGGCTTGACACCCCTATACCGCTTTGCTAAGATTGCAATAATATATTTTCAGAGAGCCTTGATTTGTCCATGTCGGACAGACAACAAGACCAATACAGACTAAATAATTTGAAGGAGGATCATCTTGGTGTGGGAAGATAAATTCGGTAAGGAAGGCCTTACCTTTGACGATGTTTTGCTGGTACCTCGCAAGTCGGTGGTTCTGCCGAAAGAAGTAAGCATAGCGACCCGTTTGAGTGATAATGTTAAGCTGAATATTCCTTTGATGAGTGCTGGTATGGATACTGTTACTGAGGCAGTTTTGGCAATTGCCATGGCTCGTGAAGGCGGTATCGGTATTATTCATAAAAATATGTCGATTGAACAGCAAGCAGTAGAGGTAGATCGGGTTAAACGTTCAGAGAGTGGTGTTATCACCAATCCATTTTCATTGACTCCAGATCACTTGGTATCTGATGCTGAAGCTGTTATGGGTAAATATCGTATTTCTGGCGTACCTGTTGTAAATGCAGAAAATAAGCTGGTGGGTATTATTACTAACCGCGATCTTCGTTTTATTCACGATTTTAATCTTAAAATCAGTGAAGTGATGACCAAGGAAAAGCTGGTAACTGCACCTGTAGGTACGACTTTACAGGAAGCGGAAGTTATTTTGCAAAAGCATAAAATTGAAAAGCTTCCTTTGGTCGATGATGAGAATTACCTCAAAGGCCTTATCACCATTAAGGATATTGAGAAGGCTATTCAATTTCCAAACGCAGCGAAAGATGCACAGGGGCGTCTTCTGGTCGGTGCGGCTGGCGGTATTTCCAAAGATACATTTGATCGGACTGAAGCACTTGTAAAAGCTGGTGTGGATGTGATTGTCGTGGATTCTGCTCACGGTCATCATATTAACATTATTGAAGCGGTTCGCAAGTTGCGTAGTGCTTACCCAGACCTGACCATTGTAGCGGGTAATGTAGCCACAGGTGATGGAACGCGCGAATTGATTGAAGCCGGAGCTTCGGTTGTAAAAGTCGGCATTGGTCCAGGCTCTATCTGTACAACGCGAGTGATCGCCGGTATCGGGGTTCCGCAAGTAACAGCTATTTATGATTGTGCGACAGTAGCACGGGAATATAATATTCCGATTATTGCAGACGGTGGTATTAAATATTCCGGCGAAATTACGAAGGCCATTGCAGCAGGAGCTTCTGCGGTAATGTTGGGCAGCCTTTTTGCTGGTACGGAAGAAAGTCCAGGCGAATCCGAGATTTACCAAGGACGTCGCTTTAAAGTATATCGTGGTATGGGTTCCATGGCGGCGATGAAGCAAGGGAGTAAAGATCGTTATTTCCAAGATGATGATAAGAAATTGGTACCGGAAGGCATTGAAGGACGTGTCGCTTATAAAGGGCCGCTTTCCGATACGGTTCATCAGCTGTTGGGCGGTCTTCGTTCCGGTATGGGATATTGCGGTACTGCTAATATCGAGGAGCTTCGTAATGATACGAGCTTTATCCGTATTACGGGTGCAGGTCTGCGTGAAAGCCATCCGCATGATGTGCAAATTACGAAAGAAGCACCAAACTACTCTCTATAAAGTTCAGCTGTAGTAGATTTGACGACAGGCAGGGCGTATTTCGCTCTGCCTGTCTTTTTTTAGAGATACCCCTGTGATAGAATAGACAGGTGTCCGCCTTTTTAAGAAATTGTTGAGAAAGTAAAGACACATGAGTACCCTTAATGAGTACCTTGCTGGATTCAAACAAATAACAAGTAGAGCATGCTCATGATAGGCCGAACTTATAAAGAAGAAATCCAATAAATGATAAGACATTAAACATTAATTACATTGGCCAAGTTAAGGCTATAACCACCGTCTCGCTATACATAGCGGATCGGGCTGAGGTACGAGAGGAGTTTGTATCCATTTGAAACCGAATAATCTAAAGCAAAATAAAAAACGCAGCATGATTAAAAAGAGCGTAACAGCAGTCATGGTGCTTAATATGATGTATATGTCAGCATTGCCGGTTGTGGGAAATTTTGATCCCACTGTAGCTACTTTTGCTGCCGGAGCGACAACAGAGGCGGCGAATATTACGGGGACAGGCTCTGTGAAGCCGCCTAGTCTGGCACTGCGCTCGGCTATCTTGATTGAGCCTTCCACAGGGCAGATATTGCTGTCCATGAACCCGGATGAGCCGCTCCCACCAGCAAGTATGACCAAAATGATGACAGAGTACATCGTAGCGGAGCAGGTCAAGCAAGGAAAGCTCAAATGGACGGATAAGGTTACGGTTAATGAGAATGCTGCCAAGAGCATCGGATCGCGTATTTTTCTGGCTCAAGGTGATCAACATACGGTAGAAGAGTTGTATATTGCCATGGCGGTAGGCTCTGCCAATGATGCAACGGTAGCTCTTGCCGAGCGTGTGTCTGGAACCGAGCAGGACTTTGTAAAATTGATGAATGAAACAGCTCAGAAAATGGGTATGAAAAATACGTATTTTATTAACTCTACAGGATTGGACCGTAAGGATATGCCTGCAGGGTTTCAACCGGATACCAATCGAGAAACTGTAATGACAGCGAGAGATGCGGCAATACTGGCTGGTAACATCATTAAGGACCATCCGGATTATACACGATTTACGACGATTCAATCATACAAATTCCGTCCGACGGACAAAGCACCGATTATTAACTACAACTGGATGTTGGAAGCAAACAAGAATATAACCAACTTTAGAAAGTATGCTTATCCGGGTCTGGATGGGATGAAAACAGGTCATACAGCTAATGCGGGCAACTGTTTTACAGGAACAGCCGAACGCAATGGAATGCGCCTCATTAGTGTAGTTATGGGTGCTGACTCCGATGCACACCGTTTTACAGAAACAGCTAAAGTATTAAACTATGGTTTCGATAATTTTGAAGTGAAGCAGGTAGTGGCTCCAAAGACGGTGGTTAAAGGTGTGGAAAATGTACCTGTCACCAAGGGGACTGAGACAGAAGTACCTGTCGTGACCAAGGATGCAGTAAGCTTTGTCGTACCTAAAGGTGCAAGCAATCCTAAAGTGACGTTTACAACGAACATTATGCCGGAAAGCTCGCTCGTGGCACCTTTGAAGCAAGGGGCAAAAGTCGGAACGATTACGTACACGTACAAAACGGATGGCGTGGATAAAGGTCAAGTCAAAACTGTCGATATGGTTACTACAAACGCTGTGGAAGAGGGCGGCTGGTTCCGTATGCTTTTCCGGGCCATTGGCGATTTCTTTGGTGATTTGTTCCAGGGAATTAAAAACTTGTTTTAATGGCCTTGTTGCCAATTAGAGAGAAGCGATGTATCCTGTTTTTCATTACTTATTTAGCGGCTTGAAATGATTGTGTATTTGGCGTCTGTGCGGTAAAATATTAAGTTAGAATCTAAACGAAACCCTTACAGGAGGCAACGACATGGAAACGGGAACTTCACGTGTAAAAAGAGGTATGGCAGAGATGCAAAAAGGCGGCGTAATCATGGATGTCATGAACGCTGAACAGGCTAAAATCGCAGAGGCGGCAGGTGCTACAGCAGTAATGGCACTTGAACGGGTGCCTTCAGATATCCGCGCAGCTGGCGGGGTTGCCCGTATGGCTGACCCAACGATTGTGGAAGAGGTCATGAAGGTGGTTTCTATTCCCGTTATGGCTAAGGCTCGTATCGGTCATTTTGTGGAGGCGAAGGTGCTGGAATCTCTCGGAGTTGACTATCTCGACGAGAGCGAAGTGCTGACACCTGCGGATGAAGTATTCCATATCGATAAGAAAGAGTTCACCGTTCCATTCGTTTGCGGAGCCAAGGATCTGGGAGAAGCACTGCGTCGCATCGGCGAAGGAGCATCCATGATTCGTACAAAGGGTGAGCCTGGAACCGGAAATATTGTCGAAGCTGTTCGTCATATGCGTTTTATCAACGGCCAAATTCGCAAGGTGCAAAACCTGTCGAAGGACGAGCTGTATGCAGAAGCGAAAAACCTTGGCGTTGCTTACGAATTGCTGCTGGAAGTGCATGAGCACGGCAAGCTGCCAGTGGTTAACTTTGCAGCGGGCGGCGTAGCAACACCTGCCGATGCCGCATTGATGATGCATTTGGGCGCTGATGGTGTATTCGTCGGTTCTGGCATTTTCAAATCCGATAGCCCTGAGAAGTTTGCACGTGCCATCGTGGAAGCGACTACTCATTATACGGACTACAAGCTGATTGCAGAAGTGTCCAAGAATTTGGGCGCTCCGATGAAGGGCATTGAAATTTCCAAACTGGCACCGCATGAACGCATGCAGGATCGTGGTTGGTAAGAAGGAAGGGACAGGCATGAAAATAGGAGTTCTGTCGCTGCAAGGCGCTGTGGCTGAGCATATACGAAGCGTTGAACTTGCGGGTGCGGAAGGTGTGGCGGTGAAGAAGATCGAACAGCTCAATGAGCTGTCCGGTCTTATCATTCCCGGTGGTGAAAGCACGACGATTGGCAAGCTAATGCGCAAGTATGACTTTATAGATGCCATACGCCAGTTTTCCGATCAAGGCAAGCCAATATTCGGCACTTGTGCAGGATTGATTGTGCTGGCCAAAACGGTTCAAGGACAAGAAGAAGCACATTTGGGACTGATGGATATAACAGTGGCACGTAATGCTTTTGGTCGCCAGCGGGAAAGCTTTGAAACAGACTTGGACATTAAAGGGATTGAGGAACCGGTTCGTGCTGTGTTTATACGCGCGCCATTAATACAGTCTGTTGGAACGGGAGTAGATGTGTTGTCTGAGTATAACGGCGAGATCGTGGCGGCCCGTCAGGGTCATTTGCTGGCTTCATCCTTCCATCCGGAATTAACGGACGATTACCGGTTGCATCAGTATTTTGTGGATATGGTCCGCGAATAGCGGAAAGTCGGTTTGTAGTGTAGGAGGGATTACCTGTGTTAGATATAAAGATTTTACGTAATGAGCTTGGTCGGGTTGAAAAAGCTTTGCAAAATAGGGGCAAATCTCTGGATCTGATAAATGGCTTTACGGATCTGGATGTGCGTCGTCGTGAGTTGCTTCAAGAAAGTGAAGCGCTCAAAAATCGCCGGAATGTCGTATCCGGTGAAGTAGCCAAGTTGAAGAAGAATAAAGAAAATGCGGATGACCTTATTGCCGAGATGCGTCAGGTTTCTGACCGTATTAAAGAATTGGATGAGCAAGTGCGCGAGCTGGAGGTTCAGATCGACGAGCTGGTAATGTCCATTCCGAATATCCCCAACGAGTCGGTGCCTGTAGGTGCTTCGGAGGAGGATAATATAGAGATTCGCCGCTGGTCCGAGCCACGCGAGTTTTCTTTTACGCCAAAAGCACATTGGGAGCTGGCACAGGAGCTGGATATTCTCGATTTTGAGGCGGCAGCGAAGGTGACGGGTTCCCGTTTTACGTTCTACAAAGGATTGGGAGCACGTCTGGAGCGTGCGCTGATTAACTTTATGATGGATCTGCATAGCAGTGAGCATGGTTATGAAGAAATGCTGCCCCCATACATTGTGAACCGGGACAGTCTGTATGGAACAGGACAGCTTCCGAAGTTTGAAGAGGATTTGTTCAAGCTGCGCGATACCGAGTATTATCTCATTCCTACGGCTGAAGTTCCGGTAACGAACTATCACCGCGAAGAGATTATGAACGCGGATCAGCTTCCAAAAAATTATGTAGCATACAGCTCCTGTTTCCGCTCTGAGGCAGGATCGGCAGGACGGGATACACGTGGTTTGATCCGTCAGCATCAGTTCAATAAGGTAGAGATGCTTAAGCTGGTTCACCCGGACACCTCCTATGAGGAACTGGAGAAAATGACGAATAATGCAGAGCGTGTTTTGCAACTGCTTGAACTTCCATATCGTGTGCTGGCACTTTGCACCGGGGATATGGGCTTCACGTCTGCCAAAACCTACGATCTGGAAGTATGGCTGCCTGAGAGTGGCATGTACCGTGAGATTTCTTCTTGTTCGAATACAGAAGATTTCCAAGCGCGTCGTGCAAACATCCGGTTTCGGCCGGAGTCGAAAGCAAAGCCTGAATTTGTACATACACTGAACGGTTCAGGATTGGCTGTAGGACGCACAGTGGCTGCTATTTTGGAGAACTATCAGCAGGAGGACGGAAGCGTTGTAATTCCGGAAGTGCTGCGTTCATACATGCGAGGCGCTGAAGTTATTGCTCCCAAACAGTAAGCATTGCATTCGTTTAAAGTCTGTGGTAAAATGATTTTGTTGCGCCTGAGTTTATTTTAAATGGGAAGCAACTTTATCCAATTACCACCTGGAGAGGTACCGAAGCGGTCATAACGGGGCGGTCTTGAAAACCGTTAGGGCGCAAGTCCACATGGGTTCGAATCCCATCCTCTCCGCCATTATTATAAATGAACCAAGCCATTCGAATACGATTAGCTGATACATTAGCCTTTATACGCTGATGATTAGAGATCGTAAAGGATGGCTTTTTTGTTGTATAAAAAGCCTGCTTTTTTCACACGTTATCAGATGTGGAGGTGCTGGCATGAATCGAGAAATGACAGTAGATCAGCAAAAGCTGGTAGAAGCCTGGCAGGAACAACTGCCGAGACTTTTGAATTCAGGGGATAAATCACAGGTACAAGCAGATGAAGCAGACAACCGCACTATACGAATTCATATTGAGGTAGAGGGCCGACAAATGTACTCCTTTGATTTTGCATGTACTTATGTAGATTCTCGGGAAGTGCAGGTTAGCTTGGTCGATGTAGAACGGGATGGACAGTCTGTGGATGAACGAACAGATATCATTCAACAGCTGGTGTCCGATTACACTCGACATATTCATCAGTGTGCTCAAACGTTGCAGTCATTGACACATTCGTAGTCATGAAGGAATGAGGGGGAAGCTACATGACAAAAGCCAAAAACGGACTGGATAAAAACCTGTCTAACATTGTGGATGATTTGGAGCAGCGTCCGGTTAATAGTCATCAGGCACAGCAAGTGCAGCAGGATCGTAATGACCGCCGTCATCAGGATGCACTTAATCATGATAAATCAGAAGACCTGCACCATCTATAGTCCTATTTTAAATGGTAATGAATGGATTTTCTAATGTATCAAAATTTAGTCTGAGAACGGAGGATGCATAAATGGGCAAGCCTAAAGCCATTCCTGTTCCTGAGGCACAGGACGCCGGTGGAGGAAACGAAAAGCGTGAGCGCAATCATCAACAGGAGCCATTGTCCGGTTCCAAAAAGGTGAAACAGCGGAATCACGTAGACCACCACAACAGAGAAGGATCATAAGCAGTTAGACTTTTTGCCTAAAAATTATGGTAAAGTACAGGACACCCTTGCTAAAGAGCCGGGGTGTCTTTGTGCTTATTGTAAGAAAATTTTCCAATAAGTGTTTCATTGCTTGTGAGATTGCGGTAAAATAGAGGGTGTGTATTTTTTTGTTAGCATTATAAAAGGGGTTAATTATGAGAGGAGAGAATCTACACAATGAGTAAAAAGTTATCCGTCTTGGTACTCGCTATGGTATTGCTTTTGACGGTAGCGCTGGTAGGTTGTAGCAAGAAGTTAGAACCGAAGGAAGCTGTTACGAACGGTACTGCTAATGCAATGAAACTGACTTCTTATGAAACCAAAAGTCAATTTACGGTTAAGGATCTGACGATCACATCTGCTTCCATTCCAAGCGAGCAAAGTGCAATGGTAACCAGTATGCTGAAAAACGCAGATATTACGCTGGATGGTGTATATCAAAAAGAACCTTTACAATCTGAAATGACGCTGGGCATTCATTTGAAAGGTGACCTTTCCACCAGCTTCACGATTCCAATGGTTATGACCAAAGATAAATTGTACGTTAAAATTCCGAACATTCCATTTTACCCGCTTCCACAGGACGTTGTAGGTAAATTCCTGATTATTGATCCGCAGGAGCTGGCTAAACAGTCCGGACAAGAATTTAACCCTGCATCCATGGATCAGGAAAAATCGCAGAAATTTGCGAATGAAGTCATTGCTGCTATTCTAGGTGAGTATGATCAAGCAACGTACTTCTTTGATATTGATCCTAAAGATGCTAAATTGCCACAAGGCCTTAAAGCTAAACAAGTCGTACAATTTAAAGTGACAAACGACAACGTGAAGCAAGCGACAAATACCTTTATCACTAAGGCGCTTCCTAAAGTCCTTGATGTGATGTCTAAAGACGAATATGCTAGCATGCTGCAAGTGAAGAAGGAAGAACTGGCTGAAGCGAAGAAAGAACTGCAATCAAACACCAGTGAGGTTAGCAAAAAGCTGGATGAGTTGAAAAACTACTTGACTGTGAAGCAGTTTGACATTAACACAGCCTTGAACAAGGATGATATTCCTGTGTATCAAGACCTGAATGCGAATGTAGAGATGAATGATCCAACCACAAAAGATAACGTAAAACTGTCTGTAACTGGCTACACGCAATACAACAAAATCAATGAAAAAGCAACATTTAAAGTGGGTATTCCAACAGGGGACCAAGTCCTGACGATCGAACAATTTCAACAAAAAATGCAAACTGTTGCTCCTTAAGTAAAGGAATGACGCGATTGTAAAGGCATTATCCATATAATATGATGTAATGCGAGAAAAACCGCTTGGCTTAGAGCCAGGCGGTTTTTTTGTCATATATAGCTCTGGGCAGATGGTGTACCTGTCCAGGTCTGCCACACATGATCCTCGGCTAAAAGCCCGAATATCCGATGATCCTGCCATGTCCCTTGAATTTGTACCAGCTTGCGGGCAATACCTTCAGGCTGAAAGCCGCACTTTTGCAGTACACGCTGTGAGCGCTCATTATGCAGCAGGGTTCCGGCTTGTAGACGGTGAAGCGATAGGGCGCGGAAGGCAAATTGTATGGCCAGCTTCAAAGCTGCGGTCATATGCCCCTTGCCTTGTTCGTGCTGATCCATCATGTAGCCGATATCGGCGAATTGTCCCATGCCACGCACAAGATTAGAAATGGAGACATAGCCGATCAGACGCTCGTCCTCCAAGAGAAAGATACCGAACGAATATCCCCGATCCTCCTCTGCTTGACGCAATTTCTGACGGATATATTCCTCCTGTTCTTCCAGCGTGAAAAATGAATCGTCGTGAAGTGGCTCGTACGGCGCATGGGACTCCCTATTTGTAAGCCTGAGGGCAAGTAGAGCTTCACTATCCGCCAGGCTAAATGGCCGTAACAAGATACCTTGAGGCGTGTTATACAAGCTCATAGGCATGGGCTGATCTCCTTCCATGGGAAATTAGCAATGAGACGTCAATAACGGCTGCATTACGGTTGTGTATAAGTAAGCGATCCTAACTACCCATCCTCAGGATGAAGTTGGTGGGGAAGACAACTTGGCAGCGGCCCTTTTTTGCCGGAGCTGACGAAAAAAATCTGTCAGCAGTGAGGCGCATTCCTCTTGAAGAACGCCGCTGATCACTTCAGTGCAATGATTGAATCGAGGCTCCTGTAGTAAATTCATCAGCGTACCCGCACAGCCTGCCTTCGGATCGGTGGTGCCATAGATCAAATAGGGAACCCGTGATTGTACAATGGCTCCGGCGCACATGGGACACGGCTCCAGAGTGACATACAGCCTGCAATCCAGCAGGCGCCAGGCTCCCAGATGCTCGCTGGCCTGACGAATGGCGACCATTTCTGCATGTGCTGTCGGGTCAGCGTCCGTCTCGCGCAAGTTGTAGCCGCGTCCTATGATTTCATTATCTTTTACGATGACAGCTCCGATGGGTACTTCACCCAACGCTTCTGCCTTATACGCTTCTTGAATAGCTTCTTTCATCCAATAAGCGTGATCTATTGTGGTCACTGGTAAAAAGGCCCCTTTCAAATACAAACTATCCAACGAACAAATATTCCGTTGTTAACATGATGTGAATAATTTTGTGGATAACACGACACTTGTCCACAGGTTTATCCACAGTTTATAATAAAAGCTGTGTATTTGTGGACGACTTGTGGATGATTATCTTATTATATTGTAGGCAAACGTTCGCATATTGACAACTGTATACAAGCTGTGTGTATTTATGTTTATCCGGGAAATGTAAATGCTGGTATCACAGGCGCTATTACGGTATCATTGAGTTAGCAATTGCCAGTAATCGCCAGCATACGGCAAGAGGTGAGAAATCAGTGTGTCGATAAAAATCAAAATTACGATCATTTTGTCGGGGTCCGTTCTGTTTATCCTTTTGTTAAATATTGTACTCAACTATTACACGACCCACGAAAATTTAAGAAGTGACAGTGAAACGAAAATGGTTCTGACGGCCAAGATTATTGGAGGAGCCATTGAACAAACTCAACAAAGCTGGGTGGCCGTCGACAAGCAGCTTGGATATAAGTTGTGGCTATCTGCCACGCTGGCTGCCAGCCAGCTTGATCCTGATATTGATCATGTTACGCAGGAACAACTCGAACAGCTGACCAAGCGCAGTGGGGATATTGATATTTCCCTGATGGTGCGTGATGGGAAGGGGTACAAAGTTGCCAAATCGTCCAATCCGAAAGAGATATTATCAGGCGATCCATTGACAGGGTATTGGAAAAATGCAGTTGATCAATTATATGAGCATGGACAGGCTGGAAGGGTGCATGGTCAAAGTCTGGATCATTTTTGGACCGGAGCATTTGACTATACAGGCTCAGATGCCACGCATATTAACAAATGGGGATTTTATTATGACCAGAAGCGTAACTATATGATCCGAATCTCCTTTCAGGACAGTGAAGTGCAAAATTTTATACCGATCCTCAGCCCCGATGAAATCGTAAAGCAAACCCAACAAGTGGATTACCGCATCATGGAGATAACTGGAATTAACCCCACAACCTTCGGTGGCCCTACGATGGATAACCATGGAAACGACCGAAAATATTATTACATGTACAACAAACCGATCCGATTCGGCACTTATCAACTAGCGAGGGTAGAGGAGGATCGTTTGGCTGTTTCCAAGGCCATGTTCTCCGGGGAGAGTATTGTACAAGACTGCTATATTAAAGGCGAACGGGTCCTCGTCAGTTACATACCGTTTTATCCGGCTAACCGTAACGCCTATGTCATTCGTATTGTTATGAATTATGATACGATCTCTTCCGTTATTTATAAGCAATTAATCAGTCTGATTGCCATCTCTATTGTCTTACTGGAGGTTGTAATCATTGGCAGCTATGTGCTGGCAAGTTTGTTTGTCCGCCCCATTCAGTCGATATTGGGAAAAGTGAACGAGATGGCTGACGGCCATTTTGACACACGACTACAGATTAAGGGCGGTCATGAGCTTGCTCAGCTTGGTGAACGCATCAATGCGATGGCCTACAATCTAGGGATGTATACACGGAGACTCGAACAGATGTATGAGGAGAACCGTTCTGTAAAAGAACATCTGGAGTCTGTTATTAATCAGACGGCTGATGCGATTCATGTGACCGATCAGGATGAGCGTATCATCCGGGTCAATCATGCTTTTGAAGCCCTGTACGGCTGGACCAAAAAAGAATTGGTCGGACGTAAACTCCAGTTCGTACCGCCACAGCAAGAGGAAGCGTGCAAATTTCAGAAGGAAAGATTGCTTCAGGGAGAGAGTATGGTGTCTATTGAGTCCATTCGAATGCGCAAGGATGGAAGTACGGTAGAGATTAGTATGAGCATGTCGCCCATTCTGGATGAAGGAGGCGAGATCCTGGGATTCATCAGCGTCTCGCGCGACATTACAGGCCGCAACCGGATGGAGGAATTGCTGCGCAGATCGGAGAAACTGACGACGGTAGGACAACTGGCGGCAGGAGTTGCGCACGAAATTCGTAATCCGCTGACCACGCTGCGTGGGTTCCTCCAGTTACAGCAGCAAAATAAAGTGCTGAATCTGAAGCATAATGATATTATGCTGTCCGAGCTGGATCGTATTAATCTGATCGTCAGCGAATTTTTAATATTGGCAAAGCCGCAGGCGGTACATTTTCAGAAAAAAGATGTGCGTTATATTGTAAGTGACGTCATTTCCTTGCTTGATAGTCAGGCGCATCTGCTAGGCATTGTGTTCAATCTTGAAGTAACGGAGGAGCCTGCCTTCGTATATGCCGAAGAAAATCAGTTAAAGCAGGTATTCATTAATTTGCTTAAAAATGGTATGGAGGCCATGAGCAAGGGCGGTACGATAACGATTCATTTGTTCTTGGAGGGAGAAAGCGTTAAAATCTTCATACGGGACCAAGGGACGGGCATTCCCGCAGAGATGCTGTCCAAGCTGGGGGAACCTTTTTTCACAAACAAGGAAACAGGTACAGGACTCGGACTTATGGTCAGCCAGCGTATTATACAGAGTCATAAAGGCACACTGGATATTGATAGCATAGAGGGAGAGGGAACGACAGCCCTTGTGCAGCTTCCAACTGCCGAGCCTGAGCCATTGGATGGGCAGCAGAAGGAAGCGTGACAGTAGAAATGGAGGGTACACAGGTTGCGCATTAACAAGTTTATCAGCGAAACCGGTTTTTGCTCGCGCCGGGAGGCGGACAAGCTGGTAGAGAGCGGCCGCGTGACGATTAACGGCGAGGTGGCGGTGCTGGGCAGTCAGGCGGAGGAGGGCGACGATGTCCGTGTGAACGGCAAGCCACTCCGCGAGAAGTCCGGTCACGTATATATTGCTTTGAACAAGCCGGTGGGTATTACAAGCACGACAGAGAGCCACATTCAAGGGAATGTTGTCGACTTTGTGGGGCACCCGCAGCGGATTTTCCCCATCGGACGTCTGGATAAAGATTCGGAAGGTCTCATTTTACTTACCAATGACGGAGACATTGTGAATAAGATTTTACGGGCGGAAGGCAAGCATGAGAAGGAATATATCGTAACGGTGGATCGACCCGTCACACCATCTTTTGTGCAGGGAATGTCCACAGGTGTAAAAATACTCGGTCAGCGGACGCTCCCCTGCGAAGTGACACGTGTATCTGAGTACGTATTCCGCATCATCTTGACAGAAGGGAAAAACCGTCAGATCCGGCGTATGTGTGCTGCCTTTGGCTATGAAGTGAAGAAGCTGCAACGTCTGCGGATTATGAATATTCGATTGGGGTCGCTCAAGAGAGGTGCCTGGCGTGACCTGACAGAGACGGAGAAGCAGGAGCTAGGTGAGATGCTGAATTATACACTCAGCTAAGCCTGAGAGCTTCTCATGGCTGATAGATGGTACGGCAATGGATAGGACAAGAGGCAGAGTGGAATAGCACAATGAAAAGGCACCAGCTGCATAAAAAATGCGGCGGTGCCTTTGTCTATATAACATATGCATAATCAACCTTTATTCGCGCTTGAGGTAGGACTGATAACTTGTGTGCCGTTCTGATATTTACGTAGTACGGAAATTTCGACACGGCGGTTTTTGGAGCGTCCTGGACCATCCTGATTGCTTGCTAGTGGACGATACTCACCATAACCGATGGATACAAATTTGGTTGGATCAAGCTGCGGATTGAGCAGCAAAATGCGCAAGAAATTCAGAGATCGTTTGGCACTCAAATCAAAGTTGGACGGAAACTGACTATTGGAAATCGGCACATTATCTGTATGGCCTGATACGATGACATCATATCCGGGAAATTGCTGGAGCATGCTGGAGATGGACTTGGCTAGCTTTCGTGCTTCCGGTTTTACCTCAGCCTGACCCGATGAAAACAAGGCGTTATCACTAATGGTGATCATGAGCTGGGATTGGTTCAGCTTCGTATTGAGCAGCGAAGTCAGACCATTATTTTCAATATACTGATCCATCTGCTTTTTGAGCTTTTTCAAATCTTCTTCTTCCCGCTGGGCGAGTTGCTTTTGCAGTTCCGCCGTAGAGGTTGCTTTAGATTTTACTGGTTCTGATACCTGCTCCTTGTTCTTACCCATATCATTGGCTGAAGTGGTCGGATTAGCAGAAGAGTGCTCCAGAATCCCTGAGCCTCCGTTAAAGGCTGAACTCATGGATTGGGCCATTTCCTCGAATTTTTTGGCGTCGAGTGAACTCATCCCGAATAAGACGATGAAAAGAGCTAGCAGAAGGGTCATCAAGTCGGAATATGGCAACAGCCAGCTTTCGTCGGCATGCTCCTCGTGCGGTTCATGTCTTTTTTTACTCACCGGAATCCCCATCCTTCTCGGTCAGGGTAGCCCGTTCGGTCGGAGTCAGGAATATCGTCAGCTTCTGGCTGATCGCAATGGTGGATATACCTGATTGAATCGACAGCAGGCCTTCGACCATCATCAATTTAAGCTCTACCTCTTTTTTGGATAACCGTTTCAGCTTGTTGGACATTGGATGCCACAGCACGTAACCTGTAAAAATACCGAGCAACGTCGCAATAAAGGCAGCCGCGATGGCATGAGACAGCTTTTCCATGTCACTAAGGTCGGCCAGAGCGGCAATCAGACCTACGACGGCACCGAGTACCCCGAGCGTCGGAGCGTACATACCAGCTTGAGAGAAGATCAGCGCGCCTGAGCGGTGTCGATCCTCAGTAGCATTAATGTCCTCCATTAGAACATCCCGTACGAATTCCTGATCATTACCATCAATAATCATACGCATACCACCACGCATAAAGGGATCGTCGATCTCCTCTACCTTGGATTCCAGCGCAAGCAGACCTTCGCGACGGGTAATGGATGCCCATTCGGTAAACGTGCCGATGAGCTCTTTACGTTCCAAAAGCTTTTGTTCCGTGAAAATAACCTTGAACAGTTTTGGAATCCGTTTGATTTCTGCCATTGGGAAGGCCATAAAAATACTTGCTGCTGTTCCGACAAAAATAATCATGTAAGCAGCGGGATTGTTGACCAAGTTGATCACTGGCGCGCCTTTGAGAATCATCCCGACGACCAATGACATAATCCCGAGTACAAGTCCGATAATGGTTGAAATTTGCATGATACACCTCATCCATGAGAATAGATTTTGAATCCTTTCATGCCGCCGGGGTCTTCCTTGCCCCAGGCACGTCATTACAAGACGGATTATAGTATTTATCGACAAAACTCTCTTTTTTGTTAAGTACGAATTTCCGGTATAATAAGGTGATTATCTAATGAATGGTGGAAGAATTGGAGGAAATGGCATGGGAGTGAAGCACGGACGGGAGTATGAACAAATTTTGAACGATTTGACAGAGGCTGTGGGACACATTCCGGATAGCTATGAATTTTTCGAAATGGAAGCAGAAGATTGGGACAGGTTGGACCCGGCAGGGCGTCAGGAAGTCAATGAAGCGCTGGCGGAAGACCTGTTTTATGCGCTGGGTACAGAGCCCGTTATCGCTGTGGGCAGCGGCGTTGTCATCTATGAACCGGAGCAGCACCGTATCTATGTGCTCATTGGAGATGAGGAACTGACGTCGGTACCTTTGATTTGAGCAGGCCGTCTTATGGATTTATCAACGGGGCCGTGGTAATATGGACACCAATATATCGTAGTTTTGGTCGCATTCAAGCGGCTGAAAGGCTTCCGTATAAACGGGGAGGAGTCGTATCATGCCTTTTACACAAGAAGAGATTGAAGCACATCTGGAGAAGCTGGAGGGCTGGGAACTGGAGGAAGGACGATGGATTGTCCGGAAATATAATTTTTCCAGTTTTATGAAAGGGATTGCATTCGTGGATGAAGTTGCTGCTATATCGGAAGCATTTAATCATCATCCATTTATTACGATTGATTATAAGACCGTGACCCTGCGTTTAACCTCCTGGGATGACGGTGGCATTATGGCCGTGGATATAAAGGAAGCCCAACAATATAATGAAGCTTTTGAGAAAATGCGTAGCAGTCATTGAGCTGTTCATGGTCTGCCGTATGATAAAAGCGCCTTCGATATACAACAATGCCGTTGTATGCCGAAGGCGCTTTTATCATAGAACACGAGGCTGGTGGTCGGGATGATATACCATACAATGAAATGGCTTCTTGCCATCGGGAGTCTGACGTTCATAGGTATCCGTAAGCTCAAATCCGGCTGCCTTGTAAGCCCGAATGGCGCGCCCATTCCAGGTCAGCACCTCCAGATCAATTTCATTCTCCGGGTTGCGTCGTCTGGCTTCCTCGGCAATGGCACGGACAAAATCGGCGCCTCTGCCATGTCCACACAATTCGGGGTGCATTCCCAGACCCAGCCGGGTCACGCCAATCATCGGGAAATATTGAGCAAATCCGGTTAGTGTGTTCTCGTCATCCAGTACGGCAACATATTGCTCTTGGCGAAGCGTGGGGCTTCCAAATTCGACTTCAAGCGCCTTCATTTGTTCCCAAGGTAGCCAGCCGTATATGTTGTAGGGTGGATCATAGCGCCACTCACATATCGCAGCCGCCTGCTGTTCGTCCATCGGTACGATCCGGTAGTTAGATATTGAGGCAGGCATGTCTTCCCATCCTCCTTTTACAAGTACTTAAACCATTAACAACAGATTGTAGACAAGTTGTTGGGGATTGGCAAGCGTGTTTATTTCATACCCAAGTCGGGTATACATTCAATAAGAAGGCTTTACTGCCCATATGCTCCCCCAGCCGTGACGGTAAAACCGACGATGTTCGCAAAAACTGAAACCTTTTGAGGTGCCAGTTCGTCAGTAACGATAACGTTTCTGATGTTGTGGACATAAAAAACCGCAATTCGATTCCGTCCAGAATCAAATTGCGGCTCAGGGTTAGCTTGCTGTCGTTAGTTATTCTACGTTGTCGTCATCAGGAACTTCAGAAGCTACGGCGTGGTAAGCGTCTGTGCTCATAATTCTTTTTGCACCAACATAGCGGTTAGCGTAATAGTTTTCGTTCAGTGAGCTAACAATTACACCACGTGAAGTTGAGGAGTGGGCAAATTTCCCTTCACCTACGAAGATACCTACATGGGAAATGCCTCTTCCTGTGGTGTTGAAGAACACCAGGTCACCAGGTCTCATTTCATCGCGGGATACGGAAGATCCCATTTTGAATTGTGATCCGGATTGATGGGGCAGATTAATTCCCAGTTTTTGATATACATACATTGTGAAGCCGGAGCAATCGAACCCTTCGAGTGTAGTGCCTCCGCTTCTGTAGTTCGTTCCTTTGGCATCTTGGATGACCTGGTCCATCTTAGAGTCTGCAAATGCACTTCCTCCACCGAATGTAAAAGATGTAAAGGCAATGGCGAGACTCATGGCTGCGATCGTTAGCTTCTTCTTCAAAAAAAATATACCCCTTCCAATGCCTGCGAGGTTAGCTTAAGGATTCGGTAGAAGGTTCCCCTATGACCACTCTGTTGCGAGATCAATTCACCCAAACTGGTTCCCCCGCTTCCCAGGTGCCAGGAATTAGGCTTAACTTAAGATGTGCACCTTGGAGAGCAGTATTCACAATAACGATGTTTTGAAGGTAAAGGTTACAATAAAGATTACAAAGTTGTTACTATCAGTTCACTGCGATTATTGTAACAAAGTCGGCTGGCTTTGGCAAATGTTTCATCGCAAAAAGTTACAAAAAAAATCCGCTCCCTTTATCGCGGGAACAGATTTTGTTAAGAGTATTCAGTTATGTGCCGTTTGCTTGGATATGAATGGAGATGGATAGTTGTCTTTGGACAGCCAGAAATTGCTCGGGAGGAACGGAGTGAAGGTTCAACCTCTGCCGGAGATATCGGTATGCCATAGTCGGTACTGTGAACTGATGTGCCATAGCCTGACCAGACTGGTAACAAAATGATACGTTTGCTGGAGAATGAGTGCCAGCATGCCAGTCCAAATCATCGCCATCGTGCCGAATAGACCAAGGACGAGCAGTACACCTGCACCGAGCAGAAGCGAAATACTGATAGCCGGGAGGATTTGGCGAAAGAAGGCAAGCAGCGACGATAGTATGGCGTGACCACCTACGGTGCCTAGCTGCATGTACAGGATGCACTGGCGGATGAACCAGCCATAAGCAATCCAACCGATGGCATAGGGCACAACATGCAGGAGATAGGTGGGAGATTGCAGTGTACCTGCTACGATAGGGTAGAGCTTTGGCACCACCCAGAAAGCAGGGAGCAGCAGGAGTCCAAGCTCGATGACGTAATAGATCAGCGATGACAAGCCATGACGTTTCATTCCACGGAAAAAAGACAGACTTTGCGGCTCGGTCGCATGGGTATGCAGACTTTGGTATATTCCCGCCCGAATGAAGGGGGTAATCAGTGTACGCAGCACCGTTGCCCCCAGTAGTATCCACAGATACATATGAACCTCTCGGTTGTCCGTCAGGGCAATCTGGCTCTCCATCCAAAACAACGTCTGTCCCAGTTCATTTTGACCCTGATCGGGGTAGCGCAGCAGCAGGGGAGTAACGGCGGATTGTACCAGTCGATAGAGAAAAACGCCCCATAGCAGTCGATACAGAAACAGAATGATGACAATATAAAATTGTATGCGCACAAGCGCCCAGCCTTCTTTTATAACAGTACGCATCTATAGACACCTCACCATGACAGACTTCCAAGCAGTGTCTCCAGCAGCTTGGTTACACTTATACTCCAACGGGTCCGGGTTTTTTCGTTCAGTTCGGCCTTCAGGCTGTTGTTGATATGCTTGTTCTCCAGCGCAATCGTGTACAGCGGATCAACAATCACATGGGAGACCGGAGATGCACTTTTTAGTCGATAGGTTGTGCTTTTGCCCGTGCCGTCCCATGCCTTGAACATCGTTGTGCCGTCCTTGAAGGTAAATTGAACAGGGACCTTGGGATAATCCGCCCCTTTTTTGCTGAGTGTAATGGTTGCTTCGTATCCGTTGGCCAGCTTGCGGTTCGTAATGCGATCCACTGAAAAATCCGCCATCTGGCCGTCGTATACATATTGTTCAAAATAGTGGCTCCACGAACGTCCGGTGACTCTTTCGACGATACGCTGAAAATCCTGTGAGGATGGATGCTTGAATCGGTAGGTCTGGACGTAGGTACGCATAATTCGGTCCATTTTTTTCGCGCCGACCTGGCGTTCAATGCCACGCAGCACCAGCTTGCCCCGAGAATAGGCATTTTGTGCATATTTAGCAGCCGAGCCGTACTTCCAGGACTCACGGTTTAACGGCTGCGGGGATGATACCTGTCCAGACTGTAACGGCAAGTTGGGGATGAGCCCATATTCCTGCTCCATGAGTCGTTCCTCTGCATAAGAGGTAAAGCCTTCATCCAGCCATGGTTCCTCGAACTCGTTGTTTGCCACCATTCCATAGAAATATTGATGCCCAATCTCATGAACCACCGTCCGCTCCAGACTATAGCCGGGATTCAGATGATCCGCCGCTGCGGCCGTAATGAGTGTGGGATACTCCATGCCGCTCGCGCCGCTGCCTGCTTTGGGTGGTACAACGATGGACAGGGTCGAATATGGATAAGGCCCGTACCACTTGCTGTAATAGGAAAGGGCGGCCTTGGCTGCGCTCATATAGCGTCCCTTGAGCTCCTTGTGCGATGGGTCGAGATACAGCTTGATTTTGACACCCGGCACCTCGGCAGAAGAAAAGGGCTCTTCTGCGGCTACAAAATTCGGTGAAGCGGCCCATGCAAAGTCGTGCACGTCATCGGCATAGAATTGATATATTTTTTGTCCATTTTGCCGGACTGCTCCACGGGTGGGAAATCCGGTTGCAGCCACGATGTGTGTTTCAGGCACTCGAATCCGCACACTGTAAATTCCGAAATCTGCGTAAAACTCGGAGTTTCCATGATACTGATGCAGATTCCAGCCTTCCTCGGCGCGTCCGCGCTGTCCTGCGGTTTCGTAGACGCTTAGTTTGGGAAACCACTGACCTGCCATGACAAAATCATCTGTTGCGCCCATACGTGCGAAGATGGCGGGTAGCTTTACCTCAAACTTCATATATAATGTAATGCTTTCACCGCCTCGGACCGGCTTGGGGAGACGTACCTTCATGAGCGAGCGGTCGTTCACGTTACCGTCATCCGGCTGCACGTATTGAGTCCGGTGCATGAGGGATAAACCGTCTTCCGTTTTAAGTTCAGTTAGTGTCATGGAGCCAAAGCCGCTCTTGGGCATGGTGTCGCCGCGCAGCTTGCCCCCGGATTCCTTCATGAAGGTGGTTTCCATGGAAGAGAAGGCATTGGGGTACAGATGCAGGTACAGCTCGTTCACGGTTTTGGTGCCCGGATGCTTCCATGTAAGCGTCTCGGTGCCCCGCAAAACCTGTCCTTCTTCCAGAGACACGTCAATGTGGTATTCCACCACACGCTTGCTAAGAATCTCCGAAGCGGGCTGTGAAGGACTTTTGGGAACGTCAGGCAGGATGTTTGCCCCCAGGGGCTTGCCCATATTAGGCGCAAGCGCAGACTTCGACTGGGAATCGTACATCGGTTTGCCCGAGGATTGCGAATTCCACTCGGATTGAGGCTGCCAGGCAAACCATAACGTCCCTGCGAGGAGACCAAGGGCTAGTGTAGACAATAAAACGATTTTGGTGCGTGCTGGGGTCATACAATGGATACCTCCCGTTGACAAGCATCTACAGCATGTATATGTTTGCTTTCGGGAGATTATTAGTTAAAATATTTATAGTGTAGAATGAGTGTGAAGACGGAAAATGGAGGCTTAGTGACGCATGAGTGAAAATCAGCAGGACGGCAAAAAACAGATTGCACTGAACATTGTCAGTGGCAAGAGTAAACATAAGGGCTTCGGCGCAGGCTCAATCGACCTGAACAGCATGTCCCCGGTCATTATTGACCGCGGCGAGGCAAAAATTGATATCGGTGCCATGCATGCCAAAAGTAAAGTAGAACGCGGGATTAAGTTTTCTACCAATAAAGAGGATGTCCCGAACGGACGCCAGGTATGGCTGGTATGGGTAGCCGTGGATCGTACGCCCGAAGGACGTGTGTACGGTGGAGCAACAGCCTGCGAGATGCTGATTGACGACGAAGCCAAACGCGGCTGGAAAATCCTCGCCGATCACGTCAACCGCATGGACTACGCGCTCAAGCGCCGTTTTATGCTGGATGATCTCGGCGGCGAGGATAAAGCAGCGCTCAAGCGCCTGCTGATCTCGCATAATGAGGAATGGTGGGACGCTTCGCCTGAGGAATTGAAGCAGGCGCTGGAAGGGTAATAACTTTGGTTAGAGGCAGTTTCTCCATATTGGGGGGAACTGCCTGCACAACGCACCTTTATTCCTTTGGATATTATCTATTGTGATCATACCCCTCCTGCCTATGAGTGGGCACACTATGCATTGAAGCAAAGACAAGGTGAAGATTTTATTAAACGGTTAAAAGACGGCTTCTGAATGGATCAGGAGTCGTCTTTTTGTGCCTAGCAGCAGCTTCTATTTACATATTTCAGATATGCGTTGATTACAATTATCTTCGTAAAGCCCTCCATGAAAACAAATCACTTTTTTAATATCGTATGTTAACAAATTTCTAAGAGATTCTTTCGCCATATTGAAATCACAGCAGTATTGCGGGTCTGGAGCCAGTAGCTCGCCGCTTACTAGGCGCAGAGCATCTCCTGCAATCAGGATTTGGCTTGGCTTATGGTAAAAACTTAGGTGTCCCGGTGTATGACCAGCAGTATCTATAGCCACGATCCCTCCACAGAAGGGCAATTCCTCTCCAGCAACGATGATGGAATCGACTACAGCTCTTGGGGGATTTTCAAGCGTACGCTGAAATGCATTTTTCCACTCTAACGGAACAGATTCAGGCATAGAGTTTACAGCTTGAGCTATCGCCTCGGGCGTCAGTTTTATAAGTTGCTTCTCACCCTGTATGTAGGGCTTTTCAATAGAGCTGGCAAGCACTTGAATTGCGGATGAGCAAGCTTGTATCACATCTGGTAAGCTGCCGATATGATCAAGATCTTGATGTGTAATTAATATCGAGGTAAGTTTATCGATTGTAAATCCGATTTTTAAAATAGCCTCTTGTAAAAGCGGTAGTTGCCCGGGGTAAGCCGTGTCTACTAGAATGACGTTATCTGTGTCCCAAATCAAAGTGGGGTAAATGCTCTCCGTCTTTCCCATAATAGTAGAAGAAAGCTGAAGCATGTGTATTCCCTTGTCCAAATGCATCGAATCCCTCCAGAAAGAGTTGATGTAATCCAAGGGAGATCGTATCACGAAAACAAAATATGTAAACCTATATTATAACACAAAAATAATTATTTGTAAATATGCAATATTTTAAATTTGTGTGACAATATCAGTAATATAAACCTTTTAGCTAACCAGCCAAGATTTGATTTAAGCAAACACCATCTTTTAATGCCAGTCGGGTGATTTGTTGGAGCATATAAAAGTAACGAAATCATAATTGCCGAACTGTGTGGTTATTTGATTGATAGCGCCTTGACATCATAGAAAGGCATTCACTATAATTCAGGTAGAAATCTGTCCAATTAGGTTTTGATTTTCTCTTTTGTGGAACCGGTTCCTATGAAGAGGGAAGTTAAGTCTTATTCACTGTTTATGAATGTAATCTGTAAATAAGGTGGCGTTAGTAGAATGTTTAAATGGTTGAAAAAGAAAGCAACTCCACGTGTTGAAGAATTCGACATCGTAGCGCCAATTAAAGGACAAATTGTTTCCCTTGCAGAGGTTCCAGATCCTGCGTTTTCTACGAAGGCCATGGGGGACGGTATCGCTATTCATCCGTCTGAAGGAAAGGTTACGGCTCCTTTTACGGGCAAAGTGGTTCATGTGATGGAGAAAAGTAAGCACGCCCTGATACTTGAGCATGAATGCGGTGTACAAGTTTTGATACATGTCGGGATTAATACGGTCTCTCTCAAAGGACAGGGCTTTAACCCCTATGTCCAAACAGGAGACAACGTTAAAGCAGGGCAATTATTGATGGAATTTGATATGGATGCTATCCAACAGGCCGAATTGTCTCTAATTACTCCGGTCATCGTTCCAGACGGGCAAGAGATGATCAGCCATGTGGAAATATTGCAAGATTCGTCTGTTTCTCCAGATGCATCTGTGTTAAGAGTCCATTTGAAAGGCTAGTCAACATTTAAGTACCTGTTATGCAGGATTATCGGATGAATTCAAGGGTCTAACAGTAGAATGTTTGGGATAGGGCTAACCGGGGTTTTTGGTTGGTCTTTTCTTTTATATGAGAAGATTAATGTTATAGCAATCTAGCTTAAGCGTGGGTGCTTAAAATTGACCTCTTATGGCTGGCGGATTATATTGTCCATAGGGCGAAAGGAGGTAGATACTATATGAAAAAGATATACTTCGTCAGGCATGCCAAAGCAACCGGACAAGAGCCTGATGCCCGACTGACCGAAGAAGGTGTCAGACAGGCTGAGCAGTTGTCGTCTTTTATGGGAAATGCAGGTGTAGAATATATCGTATCTAGCCCGTGGGAACGAGCTTTGAGAACCATTCAGCCCTTGGCTGAACAGAAAAAGTTGCAGGTATATACGGACCTACGTCTTCAGGAGCGGGTGCTCAGCCGTGAACATTTGGATCATTGGATGGACGTTCTGAAACAGACCTATCTGGACGAAGACTTGAAGCTGGAGGGAGGCGAATCATCCCGTGAAGCAGCAGATCGAGGAATACAGCTTGTTCAGGAGCTTATAGAACGGACGGAAAAAACAATAATCATTGTAACTCATGGGGCTTTGCTGTCCCTTCTCATTCGACATTACGATCCGCAGTTTGGGTTTGAGGACTGGAAAAAACTTTCCAATCCCGACGTGTATTTGCTAGAACTAAAAGAAGCAGAAGCCAAGATTCGCAGAGTGTGGACTACGTGTTGAAATTAATGAAGCACGTTCACCATAAATGCAGATTAGAATCGAAAGGGGAGGCGCATGTTGAATGCAAACCGTTTTTTAGAATTAGAAAAGGCGTTGTTTCAAGCTTGGTCTTTGGAGTCTAGCTCTAAATGGACAGCAAATAATCCTGCGGCGGGACAATGTGGTGTCACAGCACTCGTCGTTCAGGACAGGTTTGGTGGCGGTATTTTGAAGACATGGCTGGATAGTGGCTGGCACTATTACAACCGCATTGGTGAGGACATTATGGATTTTACGAGGTCGCAATTTTCAATCCTTCCACAGTATCAGAATGTACATTCCAACCGGGAGGAGGCTTTTTCGGACACCAATGCAGAGCAGTATGCAGCCTTAAGTCGGAGACTAGGGGAATTTCTAAACGAAAAAGAATGAGCGGATTTTGGTGCACCTTCTGTAGCCTGATTTATATTTAAGATGATGCATATGAGTACATAATTAAGGCAACAAATCCGGATGGACAAAGCTGGATATGATTTGCTGAATCTTATTGAAGCGACAAAGCCCGCGGATTTCGAAGATGTGGGTTATTATGAGGATACTGGATCTACTATTCGTTATGGATGTAAGGATCAAGTCTGTTTTTATCATGAAAGCACTACAGAGTAATATGCACCGGACAAGTGAAATTACGGAGTGAACAGTAAAATTCTTGAAGAGAAAAGCTGTATTTACTTTATAAAATGATCTAAACTGACCGTTACCTTTGTGTGGGGGGGCGGTCTACTTCTTTTTCATGTAGGTAAGCAATGCCAGAATGAACATGCCAAACATGATCATCAAGGAAATCGCGTCTTTGACCTCCATGGGCATCACCTCCCTTCGGGGAGACTAGCCGACCGCCCTTTCAGCCGTATGTTGTACTAGAAAAGCAGACCATAAATAGGACGCTTTTAAGGTATTAATTACTTATATTTAATTTAACCAATGATTTGGAATGCTTAGAGAAGGGGGTAATTTCGTTTTACAATTGCCTTTAGCCGAATTTAATTGCGCTTGTGTGAGAAAAATACTTCCTTCGAGATTAGCTCCACTTAAATCAGCGTCTCTAAAATCTGCACCGATAAGGTCGGTCATTCTCATATCAGCTTCTCGGAGGTCAGCAGCTATAAGTAAAACTCCTCTCAAATTGGCACCTCTAAGATTAGCACCTCTTAAATTTGCACCGATAAGGTCTTTTTGCTTAATTTTTTTACTATATTTACTGTGTTCTATGTTTTTCTTAACTTTTTCGCGTACTAATTCACTTGTTTGTAAAAGCAAATCATTAACTAGCGCCCTATGGGTCGGTACATGAAGATCTATAAGGGATTTTGGATCTTGATCCGTAAGTTGCTCGGTTTTCGCCATAGCTTTTTGTAAGTCTGTATAGATGGATTGAGCTTCTTCTAAGCTAAGGGCTTCATTTAAGTAATAAAGCATTTCGTAAAGCTGTTGCATGATGGGAAATATATTGAACATTTCCTCAGCTATTGCCGGGTTGTCTCGCCAACTTTTTCCGTTGTACGTAACTTGAGAAATCTTTTGACCTGCTCCAAAGCAATCATATACAGTACAGCCTCGCAAGCCGCTATTTATTAGATTCTTATGAATACCACAGCGATAATCCGCGTTCAGGTTTTGACAAGGAGCCCCTCCATCCTTGTTGA
This sequence comes from Paenibacillus maysiensis, assembly GCF_000520815.1. GTDB lineage: Bacteria > Bacillota > Bacilli > Paenibacillales > Paenibacillaceae > Paenibacillus > Paenibacillus maysiensis. Next base: position 25,745 of record NZ_ASRY01000156.1, read on the forward strand.
AAGCAAAATCAGCAGACTTTGCATAAGGTAAAGCTACACAGCATAAACCAAAACATTTTTCACAATCTGCACTAAAATTTTTTTGAATATTGTCGTCGTTATTGCTTAATTCATTAGACAATTTTACACATCCTTTTACTAACACATATCAAATTTAATATTATCATCAAAAAAAGATGAAATATTGTTTTAATTATACCCGTTCGTATTTAGGAAGAAAAAGCTTATTGTAAACAGACAGAAATTGAACAGTATGTTTTTTATTCAATATAAACAAGTAAAATAGCGACGCAATCAGTAAAGTTTTTGAAGAAAAAAGCTGTATTTACGTCATAAAAACGAGCTATACTGAGGTGAGAATAGTAAAGGAGCCGTGCAGGAACACGACTCCAGTGCACAAACAACTGCTTAAAGAGCAGTCGGCAGTAGGGTCAAACAATAGACCGTTACCTTTGTGTGGAGCGGTCTATTTCTTTTTCATGTAGGTAAGCAATGCCGGAATGAACATACCAAACATGATCATCAAGGTAAAGGTCAGCATGTGATAATGAATACACTTTAATAATAAATAACCCGGCTGAGATTAGAGTTATCTTGGTCGGGTTATTTTGCCAAATTCAACTGCCATGAAACTCCGTACTTATCTTGAACCCAGCCAAATAGTTGGCTTACGGGCGAGGCTTCCAGTGGCATTAGAACTTGTCCCTCCTGAGATAGCTGGTCAAACACGCGGTGAATTTCTTCTTCCGAATCACAGGTGACGAACAGCGATAGGGCCGGAGTAAAAGGGTGCTTGTCCTGATGGTTTTGGTCAATAGCCATGAAGGTTTGACCCTTTAGGGAGAATACGGCATGTAACACGCTTCCATCCTCCTGATAGAATACGCTAACGATGTTGGACGGCTCAAAAACGGAGGTATAAAATTGCATGGCTTCTTCTGCTTGACCGGAGAACATGAAAAATGTTGTAATTTTTGGACTGGAATCTTGCATTGAGGTCAACTCCTTGGACGGGATATTAGATGTTAACATCTTCTCTCTTTTTTAAAGGAAATATTCAGCGATATAGGAAGTGCTCCATTCACTTCGGATATGAATATCCACTACTGGATCAGTATAACGAGTTGAGAAAACGATTTGAGATTAAAATGTGGCATGAAATTGAGCTGGAGCATGTTCGGACAGGGAGTTAATCGGGTCAGGATGTAAGAATTATGGATGTAAAGGGACGAAATAGAAAAATGCAGTGGCGGTATGGGTATTCGCCTAGTCCACGGGCTGATGTCTCGCATAGGATACATCAGCCTAAAACACAAGGAGTGAACCGCATGTCTTTAATGCCACAGGGTCCTTTTGGACCGCAAACGGGGTTTCCGGGTACATCCATGCCGCCAGGCCCAGGCCCTTCGAGTCCACAATTTCCTGGTACACCACAGGGGCCTTTTGGCCCGTCAACAGGGCAAGGGTCGTTTTCGCCGCCGCCGGGGACTTTCGGTCCGCAAGGAGGACCACAAGGCGTTCAGGCGCCCACTGCCCCACCACCGCAATTTACACCACCGAAGCCGCTGGTCTCCGCCTATGCTATTGATCCCGGAGCCATTTCCGGCTGTTTGTTCCGCAACACGTTTATATGGCTGACGAGCGGAGAGCGCTTCTGGCTATATCCGGTCTTTGTAGGCAGAACATCAGTGGCGGGATTCCGGTGGAACGGCCGTTTTTGGACATATTTTGGGATAGACACCAACCGCATTGAGTCGTTTAGCTGCTATTGGTAAGCATAATTTGGCGGTTGATATAAAAAAAAGCAAAAAGACTGAGGGAGCGCTGATAGCGTGCCTTCAGTCTTTTTTTGTGGTTAATCCATCCACCATCGTTTGAAATTGCCCCACCATGACTTCTTCTCTGCCTGCTGCTCGGCCTGGTCATTCTGCGTTGCTTCCGGCGGATTGTTCTGCCCCGACAGTGTTTCCTTCGGCTCTGTTCCGCTTACGAACACTTCCAGCCGCTTGTCGGGACTGTCCGGTGCAGCCAGCTTGCCACTGGCCGGATCAATGTAGGCGCTGACGACGCCGTCAGGAATGGGAAAGATTTTGGGCGGCACATTCTCCAGCGCTTTCTCCGTATATTGCGCGAAAATCGGTGCCGCCCGCCGGGCATCCTGCGTGCTGATGGCCTTACCCTTGTCGTAGCCGACCCAGACGGCGGTGGACAGCTCGGGTGTGAAGCCGACCATCCACGCATCGGTGTTGGTCGTGCCGCTCTTGCCGGCAACCGGGCGCTTGATCAGCTTCGCGACCCGGTTGCCGGTGCCGCCTTCCTCGAACACGCCTTCCATGAGGCGTGTGAGAACGTAGGCGGAGGCGGGCTTCACCACCTGCTCGGGCGCGGCCTGCGGCGCTTCATAGAGCGACCGCCCGGCCGCATCGGTGATGCGCAGCACCGCCACCGGAGCGACCTTTTGCCCGCCGCTGCCGATGACCGAGAAGGCCGAGGCCATCTCGAACGGGCTGACGGGCGATACGCCCAGCGCCAGTGACGGCACGGGCTTCAGCTCGCTCGTGATGCCCATTTTGCGGGCGAGATCCATGACCTTATCCGTCCCCACCTTCAAAATGGTGCTTACGGCATAAATATTATCGGACGCCGCAATCGCGCGTCGCAGATCAATTTCGCCCAAATATTTATCTCCAAAATTTTTGGGCTTATAGGTTTTGCGGTTGTTGTCGTAGTGAAACAACGTCGGTCGGCTTTCGAACTTGGACGTACTCGTCAATTCGCCGGAATCGAGTGCGCTCAGATACATAATCGGCTTAAAGGACGATCCGGGCTGCCGGGTCGTGGCGAGCGCATGGTTGTACTGGTTGGCGACATAGTTGGCTCCACCGACCATCGCCTTGACGTGCCCGCTGCGCGGGTCGATGGAGATCAGCGCGGTCTCCAGACCGTTGCTGCTCTTCATGCCTTCGCTTACTGCGGCCTCGGCTGCCTGCTGCATGTGCATGTCCAGCGTGGTATAAATGCTCAGGCCGCCGTGCTCCAGCACGCCCTCACTAATTCCAAGCTGATGAATCACGAGCTGGCGAACGTAGTCGCGGAACCAGGGCGCGGCTTCAACTGTCCGGCGCTGGCTCTCGGGCCGCAGGGCAAGGATTTCCCCATAGGCCTTGGTGGCTTCGGCCTGAGTGATCTTGCCTGTGAGCGCCATGGAATCGAGTACAACCTTTTGCCGATCCTTCGCGTTTTTCATATGATTATACGGCGAATAGTAGGTCGGTCCTTTCGGAATACCTGCCAGCAGGGCGCTTTCGGCCAGATCCAGATCCTTGGCGGATTTGCCAAAATACATCTGGGAAGCCGCTTCAATACCGTAGGCACCGTGGCCATAGTAAATTTCATTCAAATACATTTGAAGCAGCTCGTCCTTGGTGTACTTCATTTCTAACTGTGCCGTGTAGATGGCTTCCTTGGCCTTGCGTGTCCAGGTTTTTTCATGGGACAGATACAGATTACGTGCAAGCTGCTGTGTCAGCGTGCTGGCCCCTTGCGACATGTCCCAACGGGTCACATTGACGAGCACCGCCCGGCCCAGACCTTTGAAATCAAACCCGAAATGATCATAAAACTTCCGGTCTTCTACAGCCAGCGTAGCCGCAATCAGATCGGGTGAAATATGATCCAGTTGGACAGGGATAGACTCCTTGCCTCCGGCAGAGAAGGTGGCAATGACTTTCCCCTGGCTGTCGAGCAGCCGTGAATTCCGATCCGTATCCGCGAGCGGAAGACTGGTCGTATATAAATAGGCGAGCAGAATGCAGGCGGCGATGACCGTCAGAATGGTGAGTGACATCAGTCCCTGAAACCATCGAACCCAGAGCGGTTTGCGCTTGGGTGATTGCTTAGTTGTACCGGCCATCATGCCACCTCCTTCCTTGGTTGATGTTCTCAGTATTGTCAATCCGAAAGCGTCTATTCATCAGATGCGCGTACGTGTACATTTTATACCAGATCCAATCTGAAAAAGATTTTTGCAGGCTATCGGGTTATTGCTTATAATGCAAAAAAGTGTGAAAGTGCAGTGTGTTTGGTTACAATAAATATAGCAAACTCGGCGTTTATGTGTTACAGATATCGTGTTTATTGTCGGATACATACTTTGATGAGAAAGAAGGTTGAAATGATGGACTTGTGGTTTACGGAGAAGCAAACTCCCTCTTACGGCATTACGGCAAAAATCAAACAAACCTACGTCTCCGAGAAAACGGATTTTCAGGATCTGGCAATGATGGAGACCGAGGAATTCGGCAATATGCTCGTACTGGACGGTATGGTAATGACAACCGTGAAGGATGAGTTCGTTTATCATGAAATGGTAGCGCATCCCGCTCTGAACACACACCCAAATCCGAAGAAGGTTTTGGTGGTGGGCGGTGGCGATGGCGGCGTTATTCGTGAGGTCATCAAGCACCCTGAGGTCGAAAAGGCGGTGCTGGTTGAGATCGACGGTAAAGTGATCGAATATTCCAAACAATATTTGCCCGAAATTGCCGGAAAGCTGGACGAGCCTAATGTGGAAGTGCTGATCAATGATGGCTATATGCATATTCTGGAGCACAAAAATGAATACGACGTCATTATGGTCGATTCCACGGAACCCGTTGGCCCGGCAGCACCGCTGTTCGAACGCGGTTTTTACCAAGGTATCTTTGAAGCGTTGAAGGAAGATGGCATTTTTGTGGCGCAAACGGATAACCCTTGGTTCAAAGCCGACCTGATTCAGAAGGTCAACAAGGATGTGAAGGAAATTTTCCCGATTGTACGTGTGTACGGGGCGAATATTCCGACCTATCCGAGCGGTCTGTGGACATTCACATTGGGCAGCAAAAGGTATGATCCGCTCGAAGTCGATGAGGCACATATTCCCGAAATGGACACACGATATTACAGTCCGCGTCTGCACAAGGCAGCGTTCGTGCTGCCTAAATTTGTGGAGGATTTGACGAAGTAGCCCTTGTTAGTAAGCGTCTTGGCATTCTTTGTAGCCTGTTTTCAGGTGAAAAAGAGTGCTACAGGCGCTTTTTTTGATATTTAATAAAAGGCGCAAATGAGAATAGACCATACTGGACACCGTATTTCCTTTTAAGATAAAAGAAGGGAATTTAAGGGTGTGTGTAGAAATATACAAAAAGCCAAACATTAGACAGAATTGAAATATCATCTAGAGGAGGTTTGGTTATGTAAACACACAAATCGGCTATGTACGAAAGAGGGGGAAACTTTTTTGATCAGACGTTCTTTTTATTATCTGTGGGGTTCGCAGACGATCTCCAACGTAGCAGATATCATCTACATGTTGAGTGTAGTGGTACTGGTGTTCAGCTCAAGTAATTCTTTAATGACGACCATTTTAATTCCGTTGTTCCGCTTGTCTGCGCAGGTGCTTAGTGGACTGGTGGCTCCCGTGGTTCTCAGTCGTTTCCGGCTAACGAGGGTGTTGCTGTTTTCCCAATTTGGGCAGTTTATCATTTTTACATTACTCCTGCTTTACCTGTGGATCACACCTGAGCAGAGGTCGTTTCTGTTCATTTTTGTGATGGTGTTCGGCATGTCATTTTTGGATGGCTGGACCAACCCGTCACGTAATGCGCTTGTACCCCGATTGGCAACTGGCGAGGGGCTGATGCGTGCGAACGGCATGGTGGCGGTCAGTGATCAAGTGGTTAAATGTGCAGGCTGGGCGTTGAGTGGGATTATTGTGGCCTGGCTCGGTTCCCTGAATACGCTTGTGATCGCATCCTGTTGTTATTTAGTGGCTGTAACGGTTACGTCCTTCATTCGTGATCCGCTGGATCAAAAGGAATTAAGCCCCGAATCCTCAGAATCCTCGAACAATTCAACAGAAACAGCAAATTCAAAAGAAAAAGGCTCTCACTGGAAGGAGCTTGGTGAAGGATGGAAAATCATTTGGCATAACCGCCGCATCCGGTCTCTAATGATCGTGGATAGTGTGGATACCATTGGAGGAACCTCGTGGCTGGGTGTATTTATTCTGGCGTATGTTACTCAGGTGCTGCATCAGGATGCAAGCTGGTGGGGCTTTATGAATGCTTCCTTTTTCTCCGGTACAATTCTGGGCGGGCTGCTTGTCGTCGGCTTGGTTAAGCGGCTGCAAAAGAACAGCTTTCTGTACATGCTCGGAGCATTGCTTGTGTATGTGCTGATTACGATAGTGTTTGCACTCAATACGATCCCGGTCGCTGCGCTTGTTCTTTTTGCTGTATCCGGCTTACCGGTTCAAATGGCTGGCATTATTCGCCGCACCTTGCTGCAAACGAGTGCCCCGGCCGCTCAGCTTCCCAAAGTGATGGCGGGTATCGATGTGCTTACGAATCTCGCTTTCGGCCTGTCTTTACTGTTCCTGGGCTGGTATGCAGACCGCTTTGGTATGGTGCAGGTGTACCTGCTGGCTGCGGCCATGACGACCATTGCTGTCCTGATCGGCTGGTTCTATCGCCGGGATTTTCAGGAAAGTGAGCAAGTGGACCATCCAACCGCTACGGGCGCAGGGGTTTGAAGCTAAGGCATTCGTGGGACGGGTCAACTGGTATTGATGGACTACATAATAGTTTCACTACTTTCTAACTTAGAGTAAAAAATAAGCCAAGCCTGTCATATCCAAGGCTTGGCTTATGTGTTATATAATTTAAATTAAATTCACACATTATCATATACATATTCTTTTTGTAGATATCTTTCTCAGAAAGGGTTGTTCATTTTTCACCGGACTTTTTTGCTATATATTTACTTATCGGAAAAGTAGAGGTAAGCGGTTTAATAGTTTGCTTTATAAACACAGGCTTATTAGCACTAGGATATCTCGCTGTGTATTCAAATAAAGAAAGTGCGTAAATGAAACTGCATTTCTAACACCGACTCGATTCCGAAGTTGTTAACGAAGTACCTTCTGCTTTAGCATACATCACAACCCAAAAAGCCGATTGCATAAGAGCAATCGGCTTATCCCCTCACCTGATATGCTAGGCCGTAGTGAACTGGCTGTTATAGAGCGAGGCATAATGGCCTCCGCTTGCAAGCAGCCCCTCATGGGTTCCACTTTCCACTACATCGCCGTTTTTCATGTATAAAATCAGATCCGCTTCGCGGATGGTTGATAGTCGGTGGGCGATCACGAAGCTGGTGCGTCCGGCAATCATTTTCATAAATGCCTTCTGAATACGCGCTTCTGTCAAGGTGTCAATGCTGCTGGTCGCTTCATCCAGTATCAGCATAGGTGGATCGACGAGAATCACCCTCGCGATGGTGAGCAGCTGCTTTTGGCCTTGTGACAGGCTGTCGCCTGATCCGCTGATGATTGTATCATAGCCATGAGGCAGGCGCTTGATGAAGCTATGCGCATTGGCAGCCGTTGCAGCCGCGATCACTTCTTCTTCCGTCGCTTCCGGCTTTCCGTAAGCGATATTGTCCCGAATCGTACCGCTGAACAGCCATGTATCCTGAAGCACCATGCCAAAGTTCGTCCGCAGACTGTCTCGGCTCATGTCGTGGATGTTCACCCCGTCGATGGATATCGAGCCGCTATCTACATCATAGAATCGCATGAGCAGGTTGACGAGTGTGGTTTTACCAGCTCCGGTCTGCCCGACAATCGCAATACGGGTGCCCGGCTTAACCTCCAAACTAAAGTTCGTAATGAGCGTACGTTCCGGGGTATAGGAGAATTTGACATGATCAAAAAGAATCGTGCCTTTGCTGCGTACCAGCTGTACGGCGTTCGATTTTTCTGGCTGCTCAGGCGGCGAGTCCAAAATAGCAAATATACGCTGAGCGGAAGCCGTAGCCGACTGGAATTGGGTCAGCACACCCGTAATTTCATTAAAAGGCTTGGTAAACAAATTCGTATAGATCAGAAAACTTGATAATCCCCCTACCGAAATCACACCCAGAATGATGGAGATACAGCCGATCATCGCCGTGACCGAGAAGGTCATGTTGTTCACCAATCGGGTAGAGGGATTGGACAATGATCCGTAAAACTGTGATTTTACCCCGGCTTGATACAATTGTTCGTTCTTGGCGGCAAATTCCTCAAACGAGCGGTTTTCATAGTGAAAGGCTGTGACCACCCGCTGTCCGCCGATCATTTCCTCTACATAACCGTTCAGACTTCCTAAAATTTGGGCCTGTTCGCGGAACATGCGCTGGGATCGTGTGGTAATGAACCGTGCCACACCATACGTGACCGGGGCTGACACCAGCACGACCAGCGTCATCATTGGACTGATGTACAGCATGAGCACAATCGAGCCTATAATCGTAATAATCCCGGTAATCAAGGTAGAAAAGCCTTGCAGCAATCCATCCGACACAGCATCCATATCGTTCACAAAACGGCTGATGCTGTCACCTTGCGGGTGATTGTCGTGGAAGCTTAACGGGAGGATATTAAAATGATCAAATAACTCCTGCCGCATATCATTGACCGTCTGATAAGCAATACGGTTCGTCAAATAGGTGAGCAGCCAGCTAAACAAGCTGCCTACGGCATACACCATGCCTAATCCGGCAAGAATGTGCGCAATCCCTCTAAAATCCACCGCACCCTTATCCACCATGTGGTCGATGGCCTGACCGATCATGTAGGGGCCGATCAGACTGGCAAGTACGCTGAGAATCGCGCTGATGATGACCCAAAACAATGTTTTTTTATATTGACCTACATAGGTTAACAATCTTCTCCAGGTTTCCTTGGCGCTCATTGGTCTACCTCCTGCGTTGAGAGCTGGGAACGATTAATTTCCTGATATACATCTGAGCTACCCATCAACTGTTCGTGTGTGCCGACACCGACAATCCGTCCTTCATCAAACACAATAATTTTATCAGCATGCTGTACGCTGCTCACCCGTTGCGAGACAAGCAGGACGGTCATGCTGCTGCTGTTTTCCCGTAACGATGTACGCAAGGCGGCATCGGTTGCAAAATCAAGTGCGCTTGAGGAATCATCCAAAATGAGGATTTCCGGATTCCCTACAATAGCCCTGGCAATGGTGAGACGTTGCTTTTGACCTCCCGACAGATTAAGGCCCCCTCGGGCAATAGGAGCATCGTATTTTTCGGGCAGATTGGAAATGAACTCATCCGCTTGTGCAATCGCTGCGGCCCGGGCAACTTCCTCATCGGTAGCGTGTTCATGACCCCAGCGAATATTATCCGCTATGGTGCCAGTGAACAGCAGCGCCTTCTGTGGAACAATCCCGATTTTCTGCCGCAATGGTTCAAGCTTATATTGGCGAACGTCGATGCCATCGATCTGCACATGTCCCTCCACCGCATCATAGAACCGGGGAATGAGATTCACAAATGTTGATTTCCCCGAACCCGTCCCTCCAATGATGCCGACCGTTTCACCAGGGTAGATGTTTACGGTAACATCGTTAAGCGCCAATTGCCCCGTTTTATTGTATCCGAAGGAGACGTGGTCAAAAGCGATAGCCGGTACGGTGTCCTGCTCATCTGAACCAGCCCGGCCTGTAGCCGTAGTCACATCGGCAATCGAAGCTTGTGTATCCAGAACCTCCTGAATCCGTGCTGCCGAGGTTGCGGCCTTGGTGAACAGAATGATTAAATTGGTTACCACGATCAGAGCCAGCAAAATCTGCGTGATATAATTAATAAAAGCAATAATCTCCCCTTGCGTAAGAGAACCATATTGAATATGAATGCCGCCGACCCACAGGATCGCAATAATGGCTCCGTTAACCACTAACAAGGTGGCCGGGCTGAGCAAAGCGGAAATACGCCCGACACGAATGGCGGTTTGGGTCAGGTCATCCGAGGCAGTGTTGAACTTGACTCGTTCGGCTCCTCTTTTGGCAAAGGCCCGTATGACCCTTACCCCTGTAAGATTTTCGCTTAGCACAAGAGCGATATTGTCCAGCTTTTTCTGATACAGGCGGTACAGCGGTGAAGCCTTCGTAATGACCAGATACAGGATCAAAGCCAGAATCGGAGTAGCTGCCAACAGTACCAAAGCAAGGCGGAAGTCCAAGATCATCGACATGATAATAGCCCCGATACAAATAAAAGGAGCGCGAATGACCAGACGAATCAGCATCGCTACAGCCGTCTGGAGCTGATTGACATCATTCGTAATTCGGTTGATGAGCGAGGGCGTACCAAACTTATCGAGATCAGCATAAGAGAACGATGAAATGTGCTTAAACATCGTATTGCGCAGCGTGGTTCCGAATCCTTGAGAGGCCCGGGCTGCGTAAAACTGACACACTAATGAACTGCCAAAGCCCAGTATAGTCATGAGCAGCATCAAAAGACCCATTTGCCAAACATAATGGGTGTCTCCTTTGCCAACGCCATGATTAATCATCAGAGCTACCATGGTGGGCAGCAGTAATTCCAAAATCGCCTCAACCAGTTTAAACAGAGGGCCAAGAATACTTTCCTTTTTATAGGGTTTCAAAAAAACAGCAAATTTCAGCAAATAAACCATCACCTAACCTGAATAATGTATAAAGCCCGTTGCCCCAACCTGATAACTGATTATGATTATGGCATATCCCAAACCATATGAATAATATTTAATATATATTAGAGGTATAGGTTTTACATATATCAGTACCGGAGGTTCATGATGGAATTGAGACATCTCAAGTATTTTCTGGCTATTGCAGAGGCCGGACAAATCACAGCGGCAGCCAAAAAGCTGCAAATCGCACAGCCTCCCCTCAGTCAGCAGCTCATGCAGTTAGAGGAAGAGTTGGGTATAAAGCTCGTGCATCGAGGCTCGCGAAGCATTCATCTGACGGAGGCGGGGATCATTTTGCAGAACAGGGCCAAGCAGATTTTGGAGCTGACCGATGCCACGACGAGGGAAATAAACGATTTTGCCATGGGGATGAAGGGAACGCTCACGATTGGAACCGTCTCTTCTTCCGGCGCAGCCCTGATGAAAGACAGGCTTTCCGAATTTCACAAAACCTATGCGGGCGTAAAATTTGAAATTCATGAGGGAAATACGTTCATGGTCCTCGATCTGCTGAACAAGGGCATTGTAGAGGTTGGTATCGTCAGAACGCCGTTTAACACCACCGGTCTGGGGTGCAGATATGCGGCCTCCGAGCCGATGGTCGCGGTGATGACAGAAGAGCATGACTGGAACCCCGAACAGAAGACGATTCCGCTGTCTGATTTGAAAGATAGACCCCTTATCGTATACCGCCGCTTTGAGCAACTGATCCACAATACCTGCATAAAGCATGGCTTTGAGCCGAATTTCTTTTGCAAAAACGATGATGCTCGCACTACGCTTCATTGGGCTAATGAAGGATTGGGGATCGGCATGATTTCACGGTCAGCGCTGTCTCTGGGCAGTAATAACCAGTTAATCGTGAAGGAAATTATGTGTGAAGAATTGCATACTCGTGTGGCGGCTGTCTGGCTCAAGGATAGATACATGTCTTCTCTGGCTTCCCGATTTATCGAAAGCTTTAGCCAGATATCCGATGAAGTCACTCCACGGTAGCTAAATTTTTTGGATGAAAGCATCTTTTTGTAAAATCTCATTTGAATTGCAATCGGGAACTGGATATAGTAGTACAGTAGGATAGCGATAGAATGGAGTTTGAACACATGCCACACAATGCAAAGGTCCAAATCCGTCTTCATAGTCATCATGACGGAGAAGATGTGGTACAGGAGCTTCCCGGAGAAGCGATCATGCGTGGGAAGCATCTATATATAAGGTACGATGAACCCCAAGAGGGACCTGAGGGCGGAACGACACGGAACACGGTCAAAATCGGACCGGATGAGCTTAAGCTGATTCGCCACGGTGAGGTGCAGTCGGAGCAGTCATTTGCGCTGGGACGAAGATTGCCGGGATTTTACCGATCGCCTTATTTAAGCCTGAACATGTCTGCGCATACGCAGAAGCTCGATATTCGAATGGACGGATTTACCGGACAGGTGAGCTGGACTTATGATCTGTACGTATTTGAGGATTTCTCGGGGCATTTTGCCATCAGTTTGCATATACAGGAGGAGCAATAATCATGACAAGCAATCCACTGGAACTCATTAATCAAAAGGTGACCTCAGCTATCGAGGCAGCGGTACTGGCTGCCGGAATCGTGAGCCGCGAAGAGCTGCC
>NZ_ASRY01000157.1 GCF_000520815.1 Paenibacillus maysiensis
GTGGCACATTATGGACGAAGCTGTGCAAGGAAACCATTTGGCAGTTGGAGCGGTCCAAGACAGAGCGCTGGCAGAGGGAGCAGTGAAGTCCGTGCATATCGCACCGGAGTCCATCCAGCCGCACCATCTGCACATCGGAACGATTCAGGGCGTGCATATCGCATCACAGGCGATATCAACCGATGCCTTGCAGGATGAGTCTGTTACGTCCGACAAACTGGCAGATGAGAGCGTGACAGCCGCCAAGCTGTCTGCCCACTCGGTCCAGCCGTGGCACATTACGGACGAAGCTGTGCAAGGAAACCATCTGGCAGAGGAAGTCATCCATTCGGACCATTTGGCCCCTGAAGCTGTCACCTCTGCCCATTTGCAGGCTTCGGCAGTGCTGACCCGGCATATCGCGCCGGGGAGTGTGTCTGTTCACGCGCTCCAGGCGGGGTGCGTGACCGCAGAGAAGCTTGCACTTCGGGCGGTGCGTGCTTCGAATCTGGCGGAAGCCAGCGTAAGCTCCACACATTTGACCGAGCAAGCCGTACACACCCGGCACCTGGCCGATGGGTCGGTACAGGAATCGGCGCTGGCAGAAGGGGCGGTGCAATCAAGGCATATCGCGCTGGATTCCGTCCAGTCGGAGCATCTGCAAGCAGGTGCCATCCAGCAGCAGCATATTGGCTGGCAGGTGGTGTCGGAAGACGCATTGCAAGAAGAAGCGGTTACGTCTGGCAAGCTTGCAAATGGAGCGGTACAGTCCCGGCATGTGGCAGAGGAAGCCATTGAAGGCCAACACATTGGAGCGGAAGTGATTGATACGCATCACCTGAAGCCAGGCGTGGTGACGATGGCTCAGTTGTCCACAGATATTCATCTGTCGGGACTTTTGCCGGAGGAAGGCGTCAGTGGTGACAGACTTCAGGCGGAGAGTGTATCCCGCCGTCATCTGCAAGTTCAAGCTGTCGACAGTGAGGTGCTGAGCCCCGAAGCCGTGGGACCAGAGCATTTACAAGCCGCTGCAATACAAAGCCATCACTTGGCAGAGCGAAGCATCGAAGGGCATCATCTGGCGGAAGGCTCCGTAGGCTCACGTGAGCTGGAGCTGAACGCAGTGAAGCCGGAGCATTTGAGCATCACCCCGGTTCGTACCTGTGCCAATCAGTCCGCATTGCAGCAGTTCGGCAGAGCGCCGTTTCTTTTGAAGGGTAGCGAAGGAGAGACGGAAGTGACCATTATATTCGCAGAGCCTTTTATGAACCCGGACTATACGCTGGTAGCGATGACGAACCATCCTCTCTTTCATGCGACACTGAAATCACAAACACCGGATGGAGCAGTAATCGTAGTAACCAAGTGGAACGAAACCGCGCATAACTACGGTATTGTTTCCTGGATTGCCATCGGTTAGTGAATATAATTGTATAAAACTCATAGCGTGCAGACTCATGTATTTTCTGAATACGGGGCTGCACGCTTTTTCATATACTTTTCACACATTTGTTCCACAATTATCCCGAATTCTCCTGATAAGCTAAAGATACTTTAAAGGAGAGGTGATACAATCATGAAAAAATGGACTAAAAATGCAGCAGCCGTATTGACCGTAGTAAGCGTATTGGGAGGAGCAAGCAGTGCATTCGCCGCTACAGCAACTCCAGCCACAACTGCACCAGCAACGAAAGCCCCGGCGGTTACAACCCCGGCTACTAAAGCACCTGCGACAAAAACACCAGTGGTGAAAGCACCTGTTAAAAAAGCTGCAATAGCTCATAAATCAACAACAAAAGCGAAAAAAGCTCCAGTCAAAAAAGCGGTTGCTAAAAAAGTAGCCCACAAAGCAAAAGCAGTAAAAGCGAAGCACCATACCGTTAAACATCATGTGAAAAAACATCATGTGAAAAAACATCATGTGAAAAAACACCATGCCGTAAAAACAAAAGCAACTGCTCACAAAACTGCTGCACATCATGTTGTAGCTAAAAAAGTGGCTCCTAAAGCCCCTGTTAGAAAAGTTGCTCCAGCAAAAACAGCAGTGAAAACCGCTCCAAAAGCAGCAGCTAAAACAGTAACAACCAAGAAATAAGGTTGGAGCGCAGTTAGCTTCCAGCTCGCCTGACATATACAGCAGCGATTTATGATAAGAAAAGACGGGACCGGGAACGGTATACCCGTCTTTTGTCTATTTTGCTGGGCTTCTGTTAAGCTTATAGAGAGGGTACAATCATCCAGATCAACGGCAAGGGGTTAAGGCCATGACGAAAATAGTAGTCGTAGATGACGACGTGTTCATTTTGCAATTAATATCTGAATATTTGAAAAAGGAATCCTACGAGGTGACTTCCTTTTCCAGTGGCAAAACACTGGTAGAGCATATCCGTTCCGACCGTCCGGATTGCCTTGTTCTCGATATCATGATGCCCGGAGTTGACGGGCTTTCCCTGCTGACTCAGCTGCGCGAATTTACGGAAATGCCGATTATCATGATCTCCGCTCGCGGGGAAGAAAGTGACCGTATTCACGGGCTGGAGCTGGGATGCAGCGATTTTTTAACCAAACCGTTCAATCCTCGGGAGCTGGTTGGCAGAGTCAAAGCGATGCTGCGGCTGACCAAGGCCGGAACCTCTGCACCGGACGATAAGGAGGCGGTAGAGACAGACGGAGATGTATGTCGGGCGGGCAATCTGTGTATTTTCGCTGAATTCCGTAAGGTTACGGTGGACGGTCAAGAGGTGAATCTGACCTCACGTGAATTTGATCTGCTGCTGTTTCTTTCAAATCATCTGGAAAGACCTTTTGGCAGAGAGCATCTGATTCAGCAGGTGTGGAGCTATGATTTTATCGGTGATGTGAGAGTTGTAGATGATCTGGTCAAACGTATTCGCAAAAAACTGGCGGAATATCACTCCACGCTTGTCATTAACACTGTATGGGGGTTCGGGTATAAAGCAACGGTACAGGAGCTGTAGCCATGCGTACGATGAGAGCTAAAATATTGCTGTCCCTGTCCCTCGCGATGCTCATTACCGTCTGTATAACGCTGTTCCTGTTCATCAGGCTCATCGACGACATTCTCGTCAATCAGGCCAAATCCAAGCTTCATGATCAAGCACGTAAAGCGGTCCATATAATGAGCGACGGGGGCTTTGACCGACTGGACAGCGCTGAGTTTAACTATGTCATCAAAGGTGTGCTTTTGTCTGCCAATTACTTTATTTTAAGCACGGATAACCGCATCGTCCATTCCAGCGTCTCCGGAATGGAGGGCAAGAAGATAGAACAATTACTGTTGATCCGGCAGGGATTTTTTGCATCGGTTCATCCGTCTTCTCGCGATCTGGCCTCTACACACGAAGGGGTGGCCGTGCTCCAAGGTAAAAAGATACTGTTTACAAATGAAGAACTGCCCGGGCAGCCTTTTCGCATATTTGTATATTCTCCGTTGTCTTCTTTAAGAGCGCTATATGTGCCATTAATGAGAACCACGCTGCTATCCATTGTGGCGAGCTTTCTCGTCATTCTCGTTATTGGACTGATGGTCGTTTCACGCTTGGTGCGCCCGCTCAAACGATTGAAGGAGGCCGTAGGCAACTATGAGCCGAATCAACCGCAGGACAGTGATTTTCCACAAGCGGATAAAAGTGAGATTGGCGAACTGATCGGTACCTTCCATTCGATGTCCACCCGTATCCAGCAGCATCACCACGGTCAAATTGAATTTTTGCAAAATGTATCTCACGAGCTAAAGACACCGTTAATGTCCATTCAGGGCTACGTATACGCCATTCAGGATCAGGTGGTCTCCCAGGACGAAGGGCTGAGTATCATTAAAGTACAGTCACAGCGGTTGATTGACATGGTGGAAAAGCTGCTTCAGCTATCGAGGCTGGAGGCGCTGGATGAAGAATGGCCTGTCTCATTGATTGATCTGAAAAGCATGGCAGAGGAGGCCATTCATTTACTGATGCCAGTGGCTGCTGAACGTTCTGTTTCGCTTCGAGTGGAAGGCGAGGGACTGCATGTGGCTGTTCCGGCTGAACAGTTATTCCGCATGATGCTGAATTTGTTGCAAAATGCGGTTCGACATACCTCTACCGAGGTTGTTATCCATTTGGAGGCGGGAACGACACCGGAGGTCGTATGGGTAATCCATGTGGATGACGACGGAGAAGGTTTGAACGAAGAAGAGGCGGCTGAGGTATTCGGACGATTCTATACCGGCTCGAACGGTGTCACAGGTCTGGGATTGGCTATTTGCCGTCAAATTGCCTCCCGGCTGAACGGGGAACTGATCTGCACACGCTCGCCATTGGGTGGAGCGAGGTTCAGCTATATTCAACGCATGTTATAAATGAGTGCAAGAAATGGTTAAAAATGATCGTTTTTCTGGATAAACATCCCGTGAATGTAACACGATATGACAGGTTTTAGGTATTATTGCAGATATAGCTTGACTGGCGGGTACTAAACTGAGTAAAATTAATCGTATATACCTTGACTCTTGAACGTCGTTTTTTTAGATAGTGGTCAATAATAGTGGTTAATAATAAATGAAAGAGTGATGAGATGAACCGCCTTTTGGAAGTGAAGGACTTAACGATATCTTTCAAGACCCGCCAGGGACTAGTGCAGGCCATTCGTGGCGTAAACTTTCATGTCAATAAAGGAGAGACGCTGGCGATCGTGGGCGAATCCGGCTCAGGCAAAAGTGTAACCTCACAGGCTGTGATGAAGCTGATTCCGACCCCTCCCGGTATTTATCAGAAGGGTCAAATTATTTTTGACGGACAAGAGCTGATTCATAAAACGGAAAAGCAGATGCAGAAAATTCGTGGTAAGGAAATCGGACTGATTTCTCAGGACCCGATGACCTCGCTTAACCCGACGATGAAAGTCGGCAAGCAGATCACGGAAGTGCTTTTCAAGCATGAAAAAATATCCAAGGATGCTGCTCACAAACGGGGTATTGAGCTGCTTAATCTGGTAGGTATTCCTCATCCGGAGCAGCGTTTTAACCAATATCCGCATGAGTTCAGTGGCGGTATGCGTCAACGTGTCGTTATCGCGATGGCACTGGCTGCCAATCCGAAGCTCCTGATTGCCGATGAGCCGACAACTGCGCTGGACGTAACGATTCAAGCTCAAATTTTGGAGCTGATGAAGGATCTTCAGAAGAAGATTGATACTTCCATCATCTTTATTACCCATGACCTCGGTGTAGTAGCGAAGATGGCAGATCGCGTTGCTGTTATGTACGCAGGACAAATCGTGGAAACAGGTACGGTTAATGAAATTTTCTACAACCCAAAACATCCATATACATGGGGCCTTCTCGCTTCTATGCCAAGTTTGGACAGCCATGGTCAGAAGCTGGCAGCTATTCCGGGAACACCTCCTGATTTGCTTCATCCGCCTGTAGGAGATGCTTTTGCAGCCCGCAGTGCTTATGCGATGAAGATTGATTTTGAAAAAGAGCCTCCGCTCTTTCAATTATCCGACACGCACTTTGTGAAATCATGGTTGCTGCATCCGGATGCACCTGCGGTTGAGCCGCCAGAAGCGGTAAAGGCCAAGCTTCGCAAGCTGGATAATGCATTTGAAAAGCCGATTCTGGTGGAACAATACGGCGGTTAGTGTGTAATATAAAATGATTAGAAAATGAAGAAGGGCTGTTCTCTCCGTGGAAGAATCTACGGTGGGAACAGCCCTTTTGGTGTGAAGCCGCAGGTTATGAAAGCCTGTGGTTGTTTGTGTTAGCGGGGCATTTTTTTTACAGCTTGCCGGAACCGGCTTGGGAAGTGACTTCTGCCTTCACGCTGGCGGATGGGGAAATCTTATCGTTCAGCGATGGTTTCCAGCCTACAGAGGAGCTAAGACCCGCACTGGAGCCTGCATTTACGGCTTGTCCATTCAGGAGAGTGCCTGTGTCGGACAGGGCTGTGCCTCCAAAGACAGATACGATTTTATCTGCGGACAAGCCTGCAACGTCGATGACATTGTTTTCAGCAAAAATTTTGGAGGATTTGCCTGCACCCCAGATATACAGTGAAGGATATTCGGAGCGTTTTACATCACCTGTATAGTAATTGTTGTACAGATGGACTTGTCCATACCGTACGCGTGGTGTACGTTGTACTGTGTTTTCATAATAATTGTGATGGAGGGTTACACGTAAAGCCCCTTCATCTGCTTTTTTGCTGTCGCTGTTGCCAATAATCGACGTTTTATCATGATCGTAAAAGTGATTGTAAGAAGCCGTAACTAGATCGCCTTGGTTAACCACATCGAGAAGTCCATCATGATGCTGGTATTCTTGACCGTAATAGGTACCGTTTCCGCTATCAGGATGAGATCCATCATTGAAGGTATTGTGGTCTACCCATACATGTGTGGCGCCGCTAATTGTAATGGTGTCATATTCCGAATTCCAGTTGCCTGTGCTGCCGTCCGTTGGGTCCCATTGAGGAAAATAATCGTAGGCATCCTGGAATTCAATATTACGGATAATGACGTTGTCTGTCCCACTTTTTAGTTGAAGGTTCGCGCCGTTAATGACGGCATTACTACCTAGACCAACAATCGTTGTATTGGACGGAATATCAATGACGACACGACTGGCCTGATTTTTCTGTGAAGCTTTACGCGCGTCTTCCAATGTACCGGAAGGAAGCTTTTTCCCCCACTTAGATGGATCATATGCTTTGAGGTAGGCGTCAAAATCATATTTAGGGTCCTTGTAATCGTTCAATCCCAATGGTTTGTTATTGTCATCCACGTTGGCGTTGATCGTGCCTTTGACATAAATGATTTTAGGCGTGCTATTGCTGCTTTTGCCCAAAGCATCGACTAATTGCTTGCGATTCGTTACGGTGAAAATATTGGAAGCTGTGGCTGCAGATCCGCCTGTCGTTCCTGTAGAAAAGGCTGCCCATCCGTTCGTGCTGCCGAGCACCTCCTGACCAATATCGCCTGCCGCATGAGCGGGAGTGCCAAGAGGAGCAAGGGTAGTGAACAGCAGAGCTGCTGCAATGCCGAGTGAAAATCTATTTTTCATAAAGTTACCTCCGTATATGGGGTTAGTGGAGTAGATAAACGAAGGGAGTCCCGGGTGCTCCTGTGGTTTCTACATTTTCTATCATACTTCTTGTTCCAGTATTTGTTAATATAATAAAAGTTACATACTAAAAATTTTGTCGAAAATTTTACATAACACAATGCACCCCTACTTTTTTCCATTCATAGTGAAGTTATACTAATGAAAACGTTAACAATCACATGAAATGGGAATTGTATATATGAATATATGGAATTGTTTTTATATTTTTTACTCGAAAAATCATTATTTTCCGTATTCGGAATCCTCGCTTTCCGTGGAAAAATACTGGGAAGCCAACAAACTTCATGCTATATTAAAAATGGTAAAAATTATAAAATATGTATGATTACAACAACACTAACAATAGGTCTTACACTAAGCAAATGGAGATGAGCATGGATTAGTTGAGAATGTTAACGATTTCAATCCAAGAGGAGGAATATCAAATGTTAAGAAAACGCTCATTTTATCGCAGATTTTGGCTGGCTGCGTTGGCAGTCCTGTTGCTCGTCCCCGCTATGACCGCCTCGGCAGCTTCCTCGTCCACCCCATCGGACAAAATTCATTTTGCCAATAACAAGTACTATGTATTTAATAATGTGTGGGGGCAAGGACAGCGGATTATACACCAGGCAGCGGGTTACCCGTACGTCTGTGGGATAATAAAAACATGAACACCAGGGTGAACTATTCCATTAAAGCTAACGGATGAGTAACGCGAAATTCGTCAGCAGCGTGGAATTCGGTACTGAAATTTTCGGCGGTAGCGGCTCTATCAATATCAACAAATGGAATGTTAAGGTACAATAAAAATCAAAACAATTCTTATAATAAAGCTGAGGAGGAATGGGCATCATGGCAGAGCACTTAGCAGATATCTTGAAGTTATTGAAGCAAAAAGAGTGGGTGGATTTGTCCCACGCCTTTTATCCTGAAATTCCTCATTTTCCGCTATTCGATAATGTTCAGGTTGACACGCTGTTTACTCATGACGATGGTTTTTTTGTGAAGCAATACTATTTTCCGGGGCAGTATGGCACGCATATTGACGCACCAGTTCATTTTGTGAAGGGCAAACGTTATTTGCATGAGCTTTCCTTGAAGGAGCTGGTTCTGCCGCTGATCGTTATTGACCGTTCAGCAGCCGTGGCCACTAATCCCGACTATGAGCTTACGGTTGCCGACATTGTGGCTTTTGAGAAGGAGCATGGACGAATTGTCGATCAAGCTTTTGTAGCCTTTCGCAGTGATTGGAGCAAGCGTTGGCCTGATTCGGAGGCCTTTTCGAACAAGGATGCAACGGGAGACGCACACTGCCCGGGCTGGTCGCTGGATGCGCTGCGCTTTTTGGTAGAGGAGCGGAATGTCGCAGCCATCGGACATGAAACGCTGGATACCGATTCCTCCGTTGCTTATCGCAAAGCAGGCAAGCTGGTAGGGGAATATTACATATTGGAACAGGATCGTTATCAGGTTGAGGTGCTGACGAATTTAGACAAGCTGCCTCCGACGGGTGCTGTCATTTATAATATCGTACCGAGCATTCAGGATTCCCCCGGATTTCCGGTGCGTTCGTTTGCTATTTTGCCTTAATCATTTGATACCGGGTTGTTTGAATACGATTATACAATCATCTTGAGCATAAAAGACCGGTTCAGATATATCTGAACCGGTCTTTTATGGATTATTCGGGGTAGTGAACAGTGTGCTTGATTGCTCAGTCCAGCTTGAATCTAAATAGTGGAATAGCTTAAGTGATAATAGTGACGGTAGGAGCAGAGATGGTAGGCTGTGTTGTGATGGTGGAGGTCGTGCCGCTAAAGTCTGATATTTCTATGACAACTGGAACACCCGGTGTAATATCCACGGAGGCAATGACCAGACTTGCTGTGCTTAGGGTGAATAAGGAACTCTGCTGAATAACTCCGTTAATATAATAATTAGCAGAATCCGTAGCCGTTAATGTCGGCAAAGCAACTACTGGAGCATCAGCGTCATCTACAAAGCTTGCAGCAGGAACGGTTGTTGTTGTAGCTCCGATCATTCCGGCTGTAATCGTTGCAAAAAAACGAGTCACGGCTGGGGTAATGGTCGTGGTTACAGCACCACCGGAGGCTACGGGGGCAGTAGCTACTGCTGTATACACAGGTTTTATGATTGGCATGGGGCTCATCTCCTTTCTTGGATGGTTTGAACCATGCAATGGCTCATAATCAATAAATGAGTGTGATCCAGATTCGGAAACGGCATATTAACCTTTATGTTAATAATCAGGGTGGATGAAGGAAGCCTCATTTTACTGCAAATATAGATGGAAGCGATTCACTAATAACGGACTACTGCAAATGCCCAAAACCCTACAGGGTAATGTGCATACAATATCATAGAGATGAGAAAAGGAGGTGTAAACGGCTGGTATGGGCAAACGCGCTTCATCACGAAGAAGGCATGGAAAGCGAACCGTACTTTACAGATTCATCAGACGTAAGAAATGTAAGACAAGTTTTAAATTCAGACGTAGAAGAAAGACGAGGTTACATTTCAAAAAACATCCGAAGCTGACTATGCATCGGCAGCATAGTAGCGTTCCTGCCAAACGGCGCAGAAGATTAAACCTGACGGGAAAGCAAGGTATGCCGGGTCCGGCAGGGCAGCAGGGTAAGTCCGGCCCGGCAGGAGGGCAAGGCGTAACCGGCTCGCCGGGTGTGCAAGGTCCACCAGGACTGACAGGTGCACAAGGCATTCCGGGTTTGGCAGGAGCGCAGGGTGTACCCGGAGCAGCGGGAGCACCTGGAACTCCGGGCCCGGTAGGTGCAGGGATATCAGGAGCGACAGGTGCAACGGGCATACAGGGCCCGACAGGAACACAGGGAGTATCCGGCTCAACGGGAGCGCAGGGTGTAACAGGTCCTTCCGGCCCGGCATTCGACATTGCAGATATTGAAATTGTTCCTACCGCTGAACGGTATTTTTATTTTGCCCCCGAGGATATTCAATCTTCGGTCACGATCAGAGTGGATCAATTCTCTGTTGATGGAGCCCAAGAGGCTTCTCCGCTATTTAATGTCGGAAGTAACAGCTATGCCAATTTGTATATTAACGGGATGATACAAGAAAGCACTCTGTATAGCCTGACGCCTTCTTCGGTGACGATTCATCTCGACGAAGGAGAAACGATTCACTCCGGTACCCCTATCATTGTGGAAATCGTTCAATTCAGGGCGCGATACAGTGCGTAATACAGCACGCTATACGATGTACGGTTATTCAAAACCAAGACTGGTTATATGGCGCAGGTCCTTCCATACGGACACCGAGCTGTTGTCTAGGCCAGAATGGATTACGCAGTAGTTCCCGTCCTACCGCCACCAGATCAGCCCAACCGTTATGCAAAATTTCCTCTGCCTGAATCCCGTGAGTGATCAGTCCTACGGCAGCAGTCGGAATATCAGCAGCCTGACGAATGGCCTCCGAGTACGGTACTTCATAGCCCGGATACACGCTCGGCACGTCCGGCAATACACCGCCAGTGCTGACATCGATCAAATCTACACCTTGTGCTTTCATATAGTGGGCATATTGAATGGAATCCTGTAATCCATTGCCTAGTGGGCTATATTCGTCAGCGGAAATCCACACACACAACGGGCCGCTCCACACCAAGCGAATCTCATCAATAATCTGCTGCAAAAATTGATAACGTCGCTCTTCCGAGCCACCATATGCATCTTCCCGTTGATCGGTATACTTGGACAAAAAATCGTTAATCAGATATCCGTGTGCCGCATGTAGCTCAATGACGTCTATTCCAGCTTGCGAAGCCCGCTTGGCGGCTTCCTTGAAGGCAAGCACAAGGTTATGAATTTCTTCAATGGACAGCGCATGGGTCGCCCGTTCGCGGTGAGGCAAAGCAGAGGCAGATACAGCTGTTTCCTGAGGCAATGAGCCTTTGCGCCCGACGTGCCAGAGCTGGAGGCCAGCTTTGGAGCCTTGATCATGGATGGCTTGTACGACTTTTTGCAGCGGGGCGATGTGCTTGTCGCTCCATAAGCTGAGGCTACCCGAATCTTTCCCCTGCGGGGTAACCGCATGTACCTCAAGCATGACCAGCCCCACCTGTCCAAGCGCCCGAGCGCCGTAATTCAGCGTATGCCAATCGGTTGCTTTTCCATCTTCTTTAGCTGAAACTGTACCCATGGGTGACATCATAATCCGGTTTTTATTTGGTTACATATCTATTTTAAATTAACCATTTTAACTTATAAAATAATGTTATTTTTGATATTAACAATGAATTTTAAGGTGGGATGTGGAGACAGGAAGAGTTGCATAAATATTATTTGCAATTTAGTTAGTTATCACTTACTATATGTTTATGAACAAGAAAACACATGTAGATAGCAAGAAGAAGGATATTATGCAAGCAGCTATGCGCTTATTTGCGACCAAGGGCATCGATGGCATTTCTGTCAAAGAAATCGGGGAGGCTGCCGGTGTGACGGATGCCGCGATTTATAAGCATTTTAAGAGTAAAGATGCGATGGCCTTGGAAGTATTCGGGCAGTATTGCAACAGCTACACTACGTTGATTGACTTCTATCGCAAGCAGAGCGGGAGCTTCATTAGCCGTTTTCATCAATTGGTGGACGAGGTGCTTGTGATGCACGATGAAGATCAGTATGGTCTGCTTCTGTTATCACAGCATCATGAGCTATATGTGGAGGCAAGCCAAAGCTCGAATGTCCGGGAGCCGCTAGAGGCGTTAGTCGAATTTATTGAGCAGGGGATTCGGCACGGAGAACTGCCCAAGCAGGATGCCCAGCTATCCGGTACGCTCATTATTGGAGCCATTACACGCTTGTCCGTGTCCAGTCTGGAGGGTGAATTGCCCCAGCAGCTTATTCCGTTTGCAACGGAGGTCAAGGAACGTTTAACCGCTTTATTAAGTCAAGGTCAGTAGTGACCTTTTCTTTTTAAATATAAAGTTAGTGTTTTCTAACTAAAAAATAAAATATGAGGGTAGGAAGTGGCTCGAATGTCTAAAAAGATATTGGTTATTCAGGGAAATCCGGTCGTTGGCAGTTATGGAGAAGCGCTGGCTCAATCCTATGTAAAAGGAGCGGAGGCTGCGGGGGCTGAGGTGCGTTTATTGCAGTTGTCCGCGTTGGACTTTAATCCTAATCTGTTAGGTGGATATCGCAATAAATTGCCGCTGGAACCGGATTTAATCAAGGCTCAGGAATCCATTAAGTGGGCGGAGCATCTGGTTTTCGTTTTTCCGATCTGGTGGGGGAGCTTGCCTGCATTAATGAAGGGTTTCATTGACCGTACCATTATGCCGGGATTTGCGTTTAAGTATCAAAAAGGGAAATCCATGCCTGACAAGCTCTTAAAAGGCAGAACGGCCCGCCTCATTACTACGATGGACGGACCGGGCTGGTATTACCGATTTTTCCAGGGACAGCCTGGGCATCGGATGATGAAGGATTCCACGCTGCATTTATGCGGTGTCAAACCGGTGCGTTCTACTACAATTGCTCTCATGAATAAATTATCAGATCAACAGCGCAACGATTGGCTGAGCAAGGTCGAGCAGCTAGGACGAAGCATGAGCTAAGTTTTCATGATGAAGGGATCAGCTTCTGATCTTTGAACTGGGCGAACAGATCGAGAAATACGGTTTCGCTGTCGGCAACTTCGTGAAAACCAAATTGTTTTATTTTTGTCGTATCAGTGATCACATCATTTTCACTTCCCCATATTAAATCGCCAAATGGCCAAGCGGCTACTTTTTCATAAGGGGTAGGCTGTAGATCATATTTTTGTACCATAGCATCCCAGGTTTCCTTTTGCAGTGGCATCATGTCAGATAATGAAATGGTTTGCACAGGGGCAGTATCCATTCCGAAACATTCGGCAAATTGGGGCCATATATGTTCCCATCTGAAGACATCCCCGTTCGTCACATTGAAAACTTCAAAAGCGGTATGCTCCTGCGTAGCTGCCCAGACGGAGGCGCGTGCCAGTAAAGAAGCGTCGGTGATTTGTACTAATGCGCGGTACGCGCCTTCTTTTCCGGGGAAGCGGAGCGGCAGCCCCAATTCCTTGGAAATCGAGGCATATACGGCAATCAGCATGGCGAGGTTCATCGGATTCCCTATGGACAATCCAGCGACCACATCAGGTCTGAGTATCGTCCAAGACCATGCTTTTCCTTTTTGGTGCGTTCGCAAGAAATCTTCTTGATTATAGTAAAAGTTTGGAGGAAGGTGACGAGGATCACTTTCCTTGGCCGGGGTTTTAAACTTCCCCAGATGAGAACCGTACACCTTGGCTCCTTGCATCAAAATAACTCTTTGCAGAGAACCGGATCTTTCTTCCACGGCTTTTACAACATGCTCTAGCATACTTGTATTTACTTCTATTAGTTCTTTGGAGAGAGCCGGAAAGTTCTGATAGGCTGCATAAAAGATATGAGTTACCTCTGGTATCCCCCTTAATTTTTCCTGAATGTCTACCTCATTTAACAGATCCATACTTACATATCGTTCTGGATGCTGGTCTGGAATCGTTCTGGCAATTCCGATGGCGTCCCAATCCTCCAATTGACTGATATGCTCCAAAATATAACTCCCAATAATCCCAGTCGCGCCTACGACAAGTGCTACTTTTTTGGACATGATACATGCTCCTTTCTGGATATCAAACGACGCAGGTTTTCTGTTTCTTCGAGTTCTTATCTTTATCATCCCCATGCCAGCTCCATAGCGTGACGAAGAGGCCAAGCAGTGTAACCACAGCGGCTACCCAGGGAAGAGATTGAAGCCCCAATGGACTTTCCAGCACCATCCCGCCAAGCCATGCACCCAGCGCACCTCCGAGGTTAAAAGCACCGATATTGAGAGCGGACGCCAGATTGGGGGCGAATTTGGCTTTGTCCAGCACACGCATCTGAAATCCGGGCACAGTGCCAAATGCAGCAAATCCCCAGACAAAAATTGTAATGACGGTTGCCCAAGGGCTATGGCTTGTAAATGTAAAGAGTCCCAGTACCATGGTTAGCAGAATCAGTATTCCTACTAAGGAGGGCAGGAGCTTTCGATCAGATAGTTTGCCCCCTACAATATTCCCAAGCGTGAGTCCTACGCCAAACAATAGCAACAAGAGCGTAACCGTGCTCTCCTGAAAGCCTGTAATCTCGGTGAGTAGAGGGGAAATGTAAGTAAACACGACAAACACACCGCCAAATCCGAAAACGGTCATCAACAACGTGAGTAGCACCTGTGGGTTACGAAGCACACTTAGCTCTTGTCTGAAGTTAGGCGGTTGTTCATTGTTTAATTTGGGAATGAAAATGGCGAGTGCAACCAGAGAAAAGATTCCCAGCAAAGAGACGACCCAAAAGGGTGCACGCCATCCGTACGCTTGACCGATAAAAGTACCGAGCGGAACGCCTAATATGTTGGCCAAAGTAACGCCGATAAACATCATCGCAATCGCGCTGGCCCGCTTGTCGGGGCTTACTAACTTCGCTGCAATCACAGATCCGACACCAAACACAGTACCGTGTGTAAAAGATGAAAGAATACGAGCGATCATCATCACCGTATAGCTGGGTGCATTCGCACTAAGAACATTGGCAGCGACGAATAAGGCCATCAACGCCAAAAGCAATATCTTTCTCGGCAAACGAACGGTTAAAATGGTCAGAAGAGGGCCTCCAATAGCCACACCGAGCGCATATATGGAGACCAACGAGCCTGCCTTACGAATGGAAATATGAAGATCCCCCGCGACTTCTGGCAGGATACCCATAATGACAAATTCCGTTGTCCCAATGGCAAATGCACTGATCATTAACATATAAATGGCAAGGGGAAAACGCGAACTGGATTTCTGCCCGCTTAAAACTGTATTCACTGTGCCTCATCCTTTCTTTTTTTGAATTCACTTGCACAATGAATTATGCTGGAGAGGTAGGAAGTTGAGAAGTACGCACTTTATTTCGCGCTAGTTTCTTTGAAGTAAGTATTGTGAAGGGAGTAGGGAAAATTGAGACCCGCTGAATCGGATTACGCTGCTAATGTGACACTTGGAATTATTGAAGGGAAGTGGAAGCTGCTTCTGCTCTGCCATATGCATAACGGCACCAAACGCTTCTGTGAATTTACCAGCCTGATCCCAGGGCTTACGCAAAAAGTATTAACATATCAGCTCAGAGAGCTTGAGGCTAATGGACTGGTGGAACGAAAGATCTACCCCGAGATTCCGCCCCGAGTGGAATATTCATTGA
This sequence comes from Paenibacillus maysiensis, assembly GCF_000520815.1. Lineage (GTDB taxonomy): Bacteria > Bacillota > Bacilli > Paenibacillales > Paenibacillaceae > Paenibacillus > Paenibacillus maysiensis. Next base: position 15,378 of record NZ_ASRY01000157.1, read on the forward strand.
CCGCGTACGGTGAAAGCCTGGTTCCATTGCTGGATTTAATGAATCAGTGGGGACAGGATCATCAGAAGCTGAAAGCAGCCTTGGAGTAGAATGGTTAATTTGAGCGAGTCATTGTTTTCATTAAGAGATTGGGGGCTGTTATATATTTGTGATATAGATTCATTCAATTTTATACATGTTTAGCATCGTTTATTTTCGCAAGTGGGAGCGTCAAGAAGTTTGTGTAAATGAAAATAACCTTTCCCGTAGAAGGTGGTATTAATCTATGGTGGTGAACATGGCTTGGAGTTCAGCAGGAGTTATCTTTAAAAGTTACAAAAGAATATTAATTCCCAGAAATTCAATATGTTGCTGGGGTAGACGTCGCATACAGTGAACAAAGTGATCTCTTAGTTGCGGCCATCGTCATTTTAGATGCAAGCTCACTACATATAGTGGAATCTGTAGTAGTTGAAGATTCTGACCAATTCCCTTATATCCCCGGATTGTTTTCATTCAGGGAGCTACCGCCTATAGTTAAAGCATTTAAGCAAATCAAGACCTCTCCTCAGCTAGTCGTCTGCGATGGACAAGGAGTTGCTCATCCTAGACGATTCGGACTAGCTAGTCATTTAGGGGTTATGTTTGATATTCCTACAATCGGATGTGGTAAAACGAGGCTGTGGGGTGATTTCAAAGAACCCTCTCAAGAACGAGGGGCATGCTCGTTATTAGTTGACCAGGAGGAGATCATCGGCGGAGTGTTAAGAATTCAGGAAAGCATTAAACCTCTTTTTGTATCCGTAGGTCATCGTATTTCATTAGAAACGGCTTGCAATTGGATATTAAAGCTCTGTCCACAATATCGCTTACCTGAGACAACTCGACAAGCTGACCAGCTTGTGAGAAAAGCTTTATTACAGGTAAACCATGGCGGTATCTGATCATAATCGACCTGCGAAAGGAAAAAGACCACAATGGGAGCAACTGGCTCGCATTGTGGTGTTCGGAATGGCTCATGTTTTGCAATCAACGTTATGTAAATATCGATGCAATTATTAGAATAAATCCTATCGCTAGACCGGCAGGGCCCCAATAATGCATAGGGATAAAAAACAGACTGTGCTGGGTTCCCATTCGATGGGGAATTTACAATGTGTAAAACTGGAAGGGGAGCGTCAAGAAGGAGAGAAAGCTTAGTTTGTTATTGTACTGTGTCGATTCTTGAAAAAAATATGACCACCATTTAGCTATAGGCGGTCACATGATGAATTCAAAAACGTTCCTGTTAGTGGAACATTTGAGAACAATTATTCAGGTTTATTGAGAAGCCTTTGCTCGAAGAAGATTTAATCCTAATCCGATGAAGATTATCCCGGTTATTTTGTTTAAATAGCTGCCAAGCCTTTGGTTGACTTTTATTTTTTGGGTAATGTAAGAGGAAAAATAGGCAATAAACAAGCACCATAACAATCCGGTGAACGAAAATGTAAGCCCTAAAAGGATAAATGGAATGGGACCAGAAGCCTGTGTATCAATAAATTGTGGAAGAAAGGCAATGAAAAACAAAGAAACCTTGGGATTCGTAAGACTTGTCAACATCCCTTGTATATATGTTTTTCTGTTACTGTGTTGTTTATTGGATTCAGATGCACTAAAACTTGCATTTGTTTTATCCAATAACATTCTAACTCCTAGATAAACCAAATAAATAACTCCAATTATTTTAATTATGTTGAACAAGATAACTGACTTTGTAAGTATAATTGATAAACCAAAAGCAACTAACAACGTATGGATCAAAGAACCACTAATGATACCGAAAACAGAATACACACCGGCTTTTCTCCCCTGTGCGATACTTTTCCCAATTATATACATTGTATCTGCACCAGGAATTAGATTTAGGAGGATTCCAGTTAGCAAAAATACTTCATAATTTACGATTCCAAACATTTTGTGAGCACCACCTCTTCATTATGAAATACATTAAAAGGTAATGATAATTCAGTAAATAGCTCATTGTCAATCCTCGATATCTGTTATACGTATATGTAAGTTTACCTAAAAAACCGCTTTTTCACCCCTCCATAGGTCTGGCATGACCTGATCCTGAAGGGGGAAAAGCGGCTTTTACAATGAGGCTACCACGTAGTTACTCATTCACGACAATCAGCAAAAAACATGGGTAGCCTGCCAGAAAAGCTACACACTCAGCGGCGTAATGGTCTCCAGTAAGTGCTACGGCCAGAAACATCAGCACCGAATCCAATCCCAAAAATGTGGTCATTCGTTAACACATGCTTCCGAAATCGTACTGATTTCGACCTCCTGTGTCAAATGCCCAAAGGATGGGCCGTTGTCATACACCCGCGGAGCAGGCGACAGGCTTATTCGGCTGCTGCTTTCGCTTGCTCCGCTGCTACGAAGGTTACAGGCTTCATAATCCGGCTCAGCATATCCTGCTTCGGACGATTCCAGGTAACCCAGTCATCCAGCAGTAGACCGCCTGTGTCGCCGCTATTCGGATTCAGGGACCAGTACGTAAAGTACAGGTTGTTGGCACGAATATAGTCTACGAGTGCATTTTGCCATTTGCCCTCAGTAGTAGACAAATCAACATTACGACCGCCGAATTCACCGACCAGCACCGGAGCTATGTTTTGCTTGCTGATGTAGCCCCAGGTTTGATCCCAGATCGCTGGCAGGTTGGACGGGAAGGCCGGGTCGTTGAACCATGGCTGCGAGGATACACCAGGACCGTAATCATGCGGAGAATATACGACACGGTTTGGTACGTCCAGAACGACAGGATAGTTGGCTACACCTGTCAGGTTGCCACCCCACCAATATTGGCTATTGTTGCCTTGTACATTGTGGTCCACACCTTCTACGAGAATCAGCCAATTCGGATTCACGGACAGAATGGCATTCCCTGCACGTTGTGCCGCCAGACGCCAGTCTGTGGAGACATTGCCTGTACCCCAGCTTGCCTGACCGTGTGGCTCGTTGTGCAAATCCGCGCCAATGACGGTAGGGTTGTTTTTATAACGTTCAGCTAACATTTTCCAGTCACTAATCCAACGAGTCTCAGGGTACTGGGACGTGTACCACAGCTCGGATTGTCCACCTGAGCCTGGACGGTGACGGTCAAGGATAATCTGAATACCGCGTTGTCCAGCTTTTTCGATCAGCTTGTCCATAATTTGAATCGGAGTTAATCCGACCAGATCAGGATTTTTGGAATAATCAATACTGTCCGGACGGGAACTGGAATCGAACAACTGGTTGCTGTAAGGCAGACGGATGAGATTGTAGCCTTCTTTCTTCACCTGATCCAGTACGTCGTCCATTGAGCGGCTCCACAGTCCATGCAAGGTGTAATTAGGGGTTTCTAGACCGAACCAGTTCAGGCCGTTAAATGCCGCCTCTTTCCCGGATTCGTCTACAATCTTGTTTCCTTGGGTGTGATAATATCCTTTCACACTGGCTGCATCTGCCGAAGCGGGAGTATAGCCATACAGTGTGAAGCCCATTACGAGGGAGGCAATGACGAAAAATGTTTTTTTCAACCCTTTTTTCTTCATGTTTTTTGCTTCCTCCTTTATTTGAATATATTTGTAACCGATTACAATTTTATTTTATGTTCAAATCTTCCATCAAGCAAGTTCATAAAATTCGTATATTTCTAAGATTTCTGTACAAGAAGGTATATAATAAAGTGAAATACACTTTACATACAGGTTGCAGAATATATATATTTAAAATCAACACGCCTGACATGCAGAAAAAGAAAGGAGGGTAACCATGGTAACAACGATGAAGGAAGTTGCAGAACGTGCAGGGGTGTCGAAAAGTACAGTTTCGCAGTTTCTGCATAAGAGATACAACTATATGAGTGAAAACACCAAGAAGAAGATCGAGCAAGCGATTGAGGATCTCAGTTATATACCCAATGAGGTGGCACGTAGTCTCAAGCAGAAGAAGACCTTCATTGTGGGTGTTATTTCTTCAACCATTTTATCGAGATTTACAACAGAAGTCGTGCGTGCAATTGAGGATGAATGCCAACTGGAAAATGTCCAGGTCATTGTCTGTAATACCGATGATGATTCGCTCAAAGAGAAAAAGTATGTCCAGTCGATGATTGCTCGGCAAGTGGATGGACTTATCATTTTCCCGACGGAAGAGAACAAGAAATTATATGTTTCCCTTGTCAAGAATGGCTATCCTTTCGTGTTTGTGGACCGAAAAATTGATGAAATCAGCGTAGACACGGTGCTGCTGAATAATGAAAAGGCCAGCGAGCTTGCGGTTGAAGCACTCATTGAGCATGGTCATAACAACATTGGCATTATCACGTTTCCCTTAGGCAAAAAAGCGATCACCACACGAAGTGAGCGGCTGTCAGGTTATCGAAATACGTTGGGCAAACATGACATACCAGTGAATGAAAACTATATCAAAAGCGGCAGGTTGGATGAAATGTCCAATCTTATTGGACAACTATTCCACATGAAAAATCCGCCCACCGCAATCATCGCTACGAATGACATGATTTTGGAGCAGGTATTGATTTATGCAAAAAATAACCATCTGACCATACCTAATGACTTTTCCTTGATTGGTATAGATGATGTATCCTTTGCGTCTTTTTATAATCCGCCGATCACAACCGTTTCCCAGCCGAGCTTTGAAATGGGGAAAAGAAGTGCGAGGCTGCTGCTGGAGAAAATTGATCAAAAAGAACATGAGGAGCTGTCAGAAATCATTCGATTGAATCCGGCCATTAACCACAGAGAATCTGTCCAAAAACTGAACTGAATGATTTGAATAAGTCTTTTTTAATCTTTTTGAAAACGTTTTATGAATTCTATTGTAAAAAGAAAATAAAGAGCTATAATAATCTTATGATTCGAGTCATGAATACCTTTTCATTTCTTTATGTTCCTGATTTTAGTGATGATTACGATTTAAGAAAGAGGGGAGGAATGAATCTTAAACGAATAATTTATGGATTTGTTTGTGACCTAATTCACAAGATTTATTCTGCTTCTTTTACATTCCCGGAAGGGAAATTTTTTTCAAGTATTACTAAACCGATTTAGTAAGAATGAAAAATAAATGAAAGAAAGTCGGAGATCACTATGGAAATGTTTATGAGTATTATCAGGGAGCCATCCATTATTATCGCGATTGTGACATTACTCGGCCTTATATTCCAGAGGAAGAAAGTATCAGAGATCATTACGGGGACTACCCTTTCTTTCATGGGCTTTACCATGATCAAGGTCGGCGGCGGAATTTTAGGAGGCGTTCTCACCAACTTCAGCCAAATTTTTTCTTATGCGTTCAACCTTAAAGGTGTCGTACCAAGCAATGAAGCCATCATGGCACTGACCATTGATCAGGTCGGGGCGGATGCTGCGCTCATTCTGCTCTTTTCCATGATCCTTAACATCGTGCTTGCACGCCTGACCAAGTTCAAGTACATTTATTTGTCTCTTCACTTGATTCTGTTCATGAGCTTTGCTGCTACAGCCGTTATGAAAGGTCTGGGTCTCAGTTCGCTGACCACGATCATCGTCGGTTCTTTGGTAATCGGGAGCTATATGGCGGTGTTCCCTTACCTGCTCCGGAATGCCAGCAAAAATATTATCAAATCGGATGAATATACGATTGCTCACGCTTCCATGACCTCTTACATTCTAGGTACCTATTTAGGGAAAGTTTTCGGCAACCGTGAAAATGACACCGAAAATGTAAAAATTAATGACCGCATCAGTTTTTTGCGCGACCCCAATGTTGCAACAACCTTGACGATGCTTGTGCTTTTGCTAGTATCCGGACTGGTTGCTGGTTCTGATTATGTCAGCAAATTATCGGATGGCAAAGAATATATCGTCTTCATCCTCGAACAGTCAGCTATTTTTGCTGCCGGCTTGTATATTGCAAAAGCAGGTGTTAAGCTGTTCACAACCGAAATTGTACCCGCTTTCAAAGGGTTCTCCCAAGTGTTCGCACCTGGAGCAATCCCTGGTGTGGATGTTCTGGTACTGTTCGACAAATCACCCAATTCCGCGTTGGTAGGCTTCTTGGTCAGCTTCTTCACAGGCGTTGCCTGCGTCTTTCTTTTCCCGCTTGTCGGATTGCCTGTCATTGTGCCGGGGATCATGGCCTGCTTCCTCGCTGGTGGTGCAGCCGCGATATTCGGCAATTCCAGCGGTGGTTTCAGAGGAGCTGTCATTTCCAGTTGTCTTAATGGATTTTTGCTCTGTCTGCTGCCGGCTCTCACCTTGCCGCTCTTTTCTTTTTTGGGTGCCGAAGGGGTAACGTTCGCCGATCCTGACTTTACTACCCTTTCCGGAGTACTTTGGCTTATTTTCCGCTGGTTTTAAACTAAATCGGTTTATGAAGTTTTTAAAATAACTTATCTAAATAATTTGTGCTTAAAAAGAGGAGGAATTATCCATGTTTTTTAATGACCAAGATATTCAAATTGATATCGTTGACAGTAATACTACCCGGAAAGTGCTGGCCCACAGCGACCAGCTTATGTATGTCAAAGTGATGTTTGCTAAAGCCCAAACAGGGGAGATTCTGTTGCATAAGCATATCCATGAGCAAGTCACTTATGTAGTGAAGGGAAGTTTTAAGTTCATGATCGATAATGGCGAAACAAAGGATGTGCAGACCGTTAAAGAAGGAGACAGCATCCATTTTCCATCCGATACTCTTCATGGCTGTATTCCATTGGAGGATGACGGTATTCTGCTAGATGCATTTACACCAGCACGTGCAGATTTCCTGTAACTTCCCTGGAGGGGTTTACGGATTTCAACGGATGAGGAATTTGATTCGGTTGAATGTATTTTTAAGGATTGTTACTGGTGATGCAGACAAAGCCTTAACAAGGATAAGAGATTATCTTTGTTAAGGTTTTTTTATCTTGTTCCCCTTAAAAATCATGTCCTTCATCTTTATGCCACTGTATATATACTTCGGCAATATGGTACGATGGGATCGGATTATTTTAGTGTACACATGGGAGGGATCAACATGAGCAAGGCGAGGCTGTGTTTTATCGGGGCTGGCTTTCACGCTTCAACGAATATATATCCTGCTGTCATTGGGGCAGGGGCTGAAATTCAAGCGATTGCGACCAGAGATATAAGCAGATCCAAGACAGCGCTCCAGAGGTTTGGAAGCAGTGGCACACCTTATGACAATTACAAGGCTATGCTGGAGCAGGAAGACTGTGATGGAGTTGTCGTGATTGCACAAGCGGCAGATCATCCTTCGTTCGTACTGGACTGCATTAAGGCCGGAAAACATGTTTTTGTAGACAAGCCACTGGGCTGGAATGCGGAGGAAGCGGCTCAAATTGCAGATGCGGCGGAAGCGGCGGGTGTTGTACTGATGGTCGGTTTCATGAAGCGCTACGCACCTGTATACTTAAAATTAAAAGAATTGATTGAGGGTGGCTCGCTTGGAGCCGCACGCTCATTTCAGGCGAAATTTCTCGTGGACAGTACCCTGTTTTGTAAAACCGGCGAAGATTTCATGAAGCTGGCGGCGGTTCATATGGTCGATCTGGTACGTTATTTGTTCGGGGAAGTGGCGCAGGTTACCGGATTTGCGAACGATAACGGTGAGTTTATTTCCCATACGATTACCCTGAAATTTGAAAATGGTGTAGTGGGCAGCCTATACTTCGCAGGTATGACAGCATGGACACGCGAGAGTGAAGGGATCACGGTAACCTTTGATCATGGTTTTGCGAACGCGGATGAAGTGAATACACTGATCGTTCACAAGTCGGAGAGTCACACAGAGCTCCCTTGGAAATCCCTTGCGGAAAACGATACGGTTCTGACACCGTCAGCCTCCGCGATGTCGGGCGGATACCGTGATTTGTACTTGCGCGGTTTTGTTGGTGAAATCGCACATTTCATGAACTGCTGCCAAGAAGGACGGACGCCTGATTCAAGTGGACGGGATAACGTGAAAACGATGGAGCTGTGCGACCGCATTTTGGCTGCGCTCCAATAGGATACCTATTTTATATACAAGCTTCGGAGCCTGGACGGTACCTTAGTTTGGGTGATTTGAAAGAAGCTTCGGTTTAACTGTCAGTAGATGGCTCCTGCATTTGTCGGGAGTCATTTTTTTCGTTACCCTACGACCTTTCTATTTCATAGCATTCCTGTCCATTTTGATTAATCTCTGCTGATAATACGCCAACAAAGACGAACGATGCGATAGAATAGAAAAACAGAAAGCGTTATCATTACCCATTTTTTCTGCGATGGTCCAGGGGGGAGAAGGCATATGCGTTCAAGGTTCCAACCATTAAACACGTTGCGTAATCAGATTTTTATCGGCTTTATATTGGTAATGCTCATTATGATGAGTGTGGCGGGGGCGTTCATTTATCTCAATGTGTCTCACCTGTTAAAAGACAGTGCCGAGCGACATATTGGTCAGACTGCGGTACAAGCAAGCGGCAGGCTGGATGCATTAATCGGCCAGATGGACAGCTTGACGGAGCAGGTCGCGAATCACCCGTCTGTTCAGCATATTTTGCTGGAGGAGCGCAACAGGGGCAAGGTGAATTTCGGACAGCGTCAATCACTACTGCAAGTGATGCATAGCTATCAGGCATATATGCCGAGTGTCGGCTCGCTGGAGCTGTATACCGCCGAAGGGAAGATGTTGTTTCCGATTAGAGAGGGCAGTCTGGAGGAACGTATCGGACAGGCAGACATTCGGGAAGCGAATCAGATGAAAGGAAGACTGGTCTGGATCGGTATTGATCCCGAAGACCCCCGTTCGCTGCTGGCGATTCGGCAGGTGAGCCTGGTAGACCGCTGGTTCTCACGCGGAGGGTACCTGATTACCCGTATGGAGCGAAGTTATTTTGGACTGAATGGTACGTCAGCGGTCAATGCAGAAGCGGATGAAACCATGCTGCTTGTAGATCGTCAAGGCCAGCTGCTGTCGGGTGAACCTATGAACCAGACGGATTTGTCAGGTGTAATGCATAGCAAGACACAGACGGTTCATATTGGGGAGCGGGAATATGTGAAGGCAGTTCAGCAGTCGGAGCGGACGGGCTGGTCGCTGCTGATCCTGATTCCGGTTAGCGTCGTCACAGACGGAATAACGGTTTTACGGACTACACTTATCATTTCCGCGTCTCTTGGTGCCGTGCTATTCCTGTTCATGTCCTTTATGCTGTCTACGTTAATTACAAGACCGATAGGTCACTTGATTCAGGCGATGCGCCGTTCACGGGAAGGGGCATTGGCCCTGAATCCAGAACCGGCAGCAGCCGTCGAACTGCGAGAATTGAACGCAGAGTACAACACGATGATTGTCGATATCAATGAATTGATCCGTGTTATTTGCGAGAAGGAGGTTTTACAAAGCCAAACCGAGCTTAAAGCACTGCAGGCGCAGATCAATCCGCATTTTCTTTTTAATACGCTGGATGCTTTCAACTGGTCGCTACAGGAGAAGGGAGAGGAGGAGCTTGCCGGGCTGATGGTGTCCATGTCGCGGCTGTTTCGTTATGTTATCGAACCGGCTCACCATGACTCTTGGGTGACACTCGGGGAAGAAATGGCGCAAATCCGGCGTTATCTGGAACTGATGGAGCTGCGTCTGGGTGAACGTCTGAGCTGGCAAATTCATATGCCTTCGGAGGCAGCCCAAATTCCGCTTCCTAAGCTGCTGATCCAGCCCATTCTAGAGAATGCCATTTTGCATGGCGTCGAAAATCGGATCGGCAACGGCCGCGTTGAAATCCGTGTCACTCCTTCGGCCAGACCGGGTTGGACCAAGATCGCGGTCATAGATAACGGACCTGGAATGACACTGGAGGAGCTTGCAGCTGTGCGTACAGCATTGATGGGGGGATCAGCCTGCCAGAGCAAGGGAACCGGTATGGGACTAGTTAATGTACAGCGCAGGCTTGCTCTCTATTATGACAACGAATCTTATCCAACGGACGGTGTGCTGATACATAGTGCTGAGCAGGAAGGAACTGTGGTCGCTTTTGAAATTCCTGATGAATATGGAGGGCGGTAGGAATGAGTGTTTCATCCAAAACCATTGTCATTGTAGACGATGAACAGCGAACACGTCAGGGGATACACCAGACACTGGAGCAATGGGCCGCCGGGAAATACCGGATTGTGACATTCGGTAATGGTTTGGAAGCATTAAATATACTGCGAGCGGAGACGGTTCATCTGCTGATTACGGATGTCCGGTTGCCGGAATTCAGTGGGCTGGATTTAATCCGCTCTCTGGAACGGGATTCACGACGGCCAGCGATCATTGTCATCTCGGGCTATGCGGAGTTTGATTATGTCCAGCAGGCTCTTCGTCTGGGAGCTGTCAATTATTTGCTCAAGCCGATTGATAAGCAGGAACTGCTGAAAGCGGTAGATAAAGCGCTCCGGCTGGAGGAGGAACGTCAGCGGTACGAGAAGCTGGAAAAGATAGCTGATCCTGTTCTGTTAGAGCTTGACCTCCAAGCGGCTACTCTTAGTGATCCGGTACGACATGCCTTCATCTATATGGCGGAGCATCTTCACGAATCCATCACGATGGCGCAGACTGCCGCGCATTCACACCTGAATGCCAGCTATTTTAGTGTTTTGTTCAAGGAGCAAAGTGGCTTGTCCTTCAGCGAATATCTGCATCGGCTGCGGATACAACGGGCCAAGGAGCTGCTGCTGCATACCCAGTTAACAATTGCCCAAATCGGCGAGCGTTCAGGCTACCGGACTGATAAATATTTTATTAAAGTATTCAAAGCGACCGAAGGGGTAAGTCCCAGCCGCTACAGACAGCAGATGCGTAAAGGGTCGGAGGATATCCACTGACAGCATAGCATAGGCAGCCCACAACCCAATAAAAGTGGAATTATACCCAATGAGCGTACCCTGTTGGAAGCAGGAATGGAGTGCTAAACTTACAAATGATAACGGTTACAAAAATATAATTACAACAAACGGAGGTCTAACGATGTCCAACGAGTATGGTTTGCGTAAGCGCTCACAACGAAAATGGTTTGCTGGGTTGACCCTGCTGCTGTCATTCATGCTGGTGCTATCCGGTTGCGGTGTTGATAAGGATGGGCAAGGGGGTTCCAATGGAGAAGGGGGAAAGATTACGCTTAAAATGATGCACCTGTGGCCAGAGGGAAGCTCGGCACAGCAAAGCAAGCTTGTGACCCAGATTATAGATCAATACCAAAAGGATCATCCGAATGTTGTCATTCAGCAGGAAGTGCTGGAAAACGAACAATACAAAAACAAACTCAAAGTGCTGTCAGCTTCCAATGAATTGCCGGATATCGGCATCACCTGGGCAGCAGGCTTTATGGAGCCTTACGTTAAAGGTGGATTATTTACGCCGATGGATGACCTGTTGAATGGTTCCAACCTCAAGGGCAAATTCGTACCGGGAACGACCGAAGCTTATGCGCTGAATGGAAAAACGTATGCGCTTCCCATCGAATTGAACATTTCACCCATTTACTACAACAAAGCCATATTCCAAAAATATAACCTGAAAGTGCCTGCGACATTTGACGAATTGAAGCAAGTTGTGAAAACACTTGCAGATCATGGAGTTGCACCGATTGCACTGGGCAATAAAGACCGCTGGACCGGCTCCCTCTGGTACATGTATCTGGCGGACCGTATAGCAGGTAACGAAACGCTGAAAAAAGCGATTGACGGTTCAGGCTCGTTCGATGACCCTGGTTTAATTCAGGCGGCCTCCGAAATCCAGACGCTCGTGGATATGAATGCCTTTAACAAAGGATTTAACGGCTTGTCCAATGATGAAGGAAAATCCGAATTTATGAACAGCAAGGCTGCCATGTATTTGATGGGGACTTGGGAATTGCCGAATTTTACGACCAATCCCGCCATCCCGCAAGCATTTAAAGATCAAATTGGCTTCTTTAAATTTCCGATGGTTGCAGGCGGCAAGGGCAACGTGAACAGCTGGGTAGGAGGTCCGGGAGTAGGCTTATTCGTTTCGGAGAATTCAAAGGTGAAGGAAGAGGCCAAAGCGTTCGTTGAGTATTTCGTAGTCAAATGGGGTGAGCAATCGGTAACGCAGGCGGGAGTTATTCCGGCTACGAAAGTGGACACCTCCAAAGGGAATTTGCCCAAGCTGTACGTCGATTTGCTAAATGGGCTGAATCAAGCCAGCAGCATTACATTGTTCGCCGATGTGCAGATGAAGCCGAATGCGGCGCAGGTACATTTGAATATGATTCAGGCGTTGTTTGGCAAAGCGGTGACACCACAACAATTTGCCGAGCAGCATAAGGCTGCCATCGAGAAAGGAAATTGAAATTGCTCACATAATAAGGAGGTTCGGCCGTGGAAAAGGTCATGTCCAATAAGCTTGTCATTGCTCTGTATGTGTTGCCTTCCCTGCTGCTGTTACTCGCTGTGATTTATGTGCCTATTGTGCTGACCGGCTATTACGGCCTGAATCAGTGGAATGGAATCGGCCCTATGACTTTCGTAGGGCTGGATAACTATCAACATTTGTTCACAGACACGGCGTTCTGGCAAAGTGCTTGGCATTCGCTGCTGCTGGCCTTGTTTTCAGGCGTCAGTCTGATCGGTTATCTGGTCATTGCGATGATTTTGTCAGGGAAAATCAAGGGAGCCAATCTGCTGAGGAAAATTTATCTGATCCCAATGCTGCTGTCTTCTGTAGCGATCGCGCAATTATGGCTCAAAATGTATCATCCGACGAACGGAGTGCTGAATTCCTTACTGGCGTCAGTCGGAGTTCAAAACCCACCCGAGTGGTTGGCTAATCCGTCTTTGGTGTTGCCTGCCCTATTCATCCCGATTATTTGGCAATATGCAGGCTTTTATATTCTGATCTATTATGCCGGGCTGAAAAATATTCCCGAAACGCTGGTGGAGGCTGCCCGGATCGACGGGGCCAGTGCCTGGCAGATTGCGACTCGTATCAAATTGCCCCTGCTGCGCGAGGTGATTAACGTCACGATCATATTGTCCATTGTCGGCTCGCTCAAATATTTTGACCTCATCTACGTCATGACGGACGGTGGGCCGAACGGAGCCAGTGAAGTGATGGCTTCTTACATGTACCACCAGGCATTCCGCAGCTTTGATTTCGGATACGGCAGCGCTACAGCCTTTGCCCTGCTGCTCATCTGTTTGATCGCTACGTGGCTGATTCGCAAGGTTACGGCTTCGGGTGACACCATCCAGTATTCATAACATGGTCATGCAAATAGATGATGTAACAAGGACAGGAGAGGGAGGAACGGATATGAAAACCCAGCTATCCGCCAGCTATCCGCTTGGAGTCGCTACCCGCGGCAAAATGTTAACTCGGGTCGGTTATGCCGCTTTGTATATCATTTTAATCATCTTGGCGGTGACGCAGCTTTTACCGCTGGTGTGGCTGATGCTTTTCTCGCTTAAAAATAATCAGGAAGTGTTTAACCTTCCGCCGTTTGCACTCTCGTCCCAGCCGCATTGGGAGAACTATATGAATGTGTGGACCAGCGGCAATATCGGGCGATATTTTTTCAATAGTGTGTGGATTACGGTCATATCCGTGGCGGTGACGGTGCTGCTAGCCAGCTTTGTAACGTTTGCCATTACGCGTATGCGATGGAAAGGAAGCCAGCTGGTTCTCGGGCTATTTATGGTCGGACTAATGATTCCGGTCCATTCCACCTTGATTCCGTTGTTCAGCATGTTTCTCAAACTGCATTTAACAGAAACTTCACTCTCCATCATCCTGTCGTATGTTGCTTTTAATCTGCCGACAACGATGATGATCTTGCTGGGCTTCTATTACGCCTTGCCCCGTGAAGTGGAAGAAGCAGCGGTTATGGACGGCTGCTCCGTCAACCGGATGTTCTTCCGGATCGTACTGCCCATGACAACCCCCGTCATGGCAACGACATCTATTATTAACATGATCTATAACTGGAATGAGTTTATTTTCGTCAATACGTTCATCAGTTCGGATGAAAACAAAACGCTAACCGTGGGCGTTCAGAACTTCATTGGACAATATACGACCGACTGGGGAGCGATCGGAGCTACATTGATGATCAGCATTTTGCCCATTTTGCTCGTGTTCCTCATCATGAGCGACCGGATTGTTGAAGGGATCGCAGCCGGGTCGGTTAAGGGGTAAAGCAAATTCCCTAGGTTAGAAGAGTACCCCCTAGTGTAGACATTGGAACAAACCTCTTGGTTTGTCCGATGAATGCTAGGGGGTACATTTTTATGTGAGTCTAGTTTGAGTTGATGGGAAATACATGTGTTAAAAGACATGATTGCTACAACTAGAATGTTGATGCTCATCTTCTGGTAAATTTGTAGCTTGTTGTTCACTGGCTAGTTCTAATTGATAAAATCGCTGGAGTAATATTTCAAAATAAAGTGGTGGTCAAATGAACGGGGGGTTGTACCTTTAAATAGTAAGAACATTGTGAATTACTTACCAGACTTGTATGATTGGAGTCTTACTGAAACCGCAAAAGAACTACATACTTGCCGACCCATAAACGAACTACCTCCATATAACAATTATAAAGAAAATGTGCTGAAGAGGCTTGAGAGTGTGCTATTAGAGCTCCAAATTCTTTAGGATTTTATATCCAATGATTAAACTGGGAGTAAAAAAATACTGGATAGAAAAAGGATGTAGTGAAACCCAATATTGTCAACATTAGACCATGCGGGCAATCCTAAAAAAGGAATGTTCCATAAAGCCTTCTTGAAGTGTCTATCTATGTATTATGATATGAAGTAAAGTCGACAAAATAATCATATCAAAAAGATGTTTTGCTGTATAAAAATAATACTGGTGGCCCTTAAAGATGTGTTAGGAGCCACCAGTAAAAACTAATTTACGATATTGTTACATAATGAGAGTCAGATATACTTTTACTGTATACTTTCCCAACACCTTGAAGTAATTAAAATAAAGGTGAGCCATCTTTCGATACACACCTTTATTTTGATTAAGAATTATTGTCCAATTAGTTCTAAGATTTGTGTGTAAGCATTCCTATAATGATTGGGGCTAGGATCTTCTCCTATTACTTTGGGTACGTCAAAGTCAGACAGCGTGAAATGGTGTTTGGGTTGAACTTCATGTCTTGCTAAGCAACTCTTGCAACAGGACAAGGGACAACCATCAATTGCAATGATGTCACGTCCCGATTTTGCTGTTCTGACAAGTGGTTTGACATCACCACCAACACCAGCAATGCAGGACATTTCAGCGACTTTTTCTCGATCCATTTTTATAGCGATCAAGTTAGCGGTTTGTGCTGCGGAGGAACATCCAGAACATGAATAAACAAGAGGTAAATCAGTTCTTTTCATCTTTGTACACTTCCTTGTTTTTTCTTTGTGATCAATCACGGTATTTTTGGTCGTAGATGAAATAAAAGTTAAAATTGTTTGTATTTTAACTTAAATTTACAGGTTAGACCGTGATAATAGTCACGACAACATTTTTTCAAAATCTGTTATAGGGCTAACTGTGTGTATACAAATCAGCCAGATCCCCATGTTCAACTTATTTTTCTAATAGAGAATTAGCCTTATCTAAATATAATCTGGAGCGTCATCCTTAATCACCATTAAAATTTCTTTGATTGTCTGTTTAGTCGAACCTTCTAATTTCTCCAAAGCTTTACCGTAAGAAATTAATAAATCTTTTGAATTTAGAAGTGTCCGATGGATTCTATCTGCCCAAAATTCTGCATGGGGCAACATCTTGGAAGTACCCAAAGCCAATTTGAATAAACCCTCTTCTAAATCATTACGTTTTGCAATATAAAATATAGTTTCAATAAGATAATCATTAGCTGACGGTTCAGCAACTTCATCTTCGAAGATTGTACAGAGATCGAGAATTATATCATTCGTTCCTTCAAGGGACATTTCATTCAGAATATTCTCAAATATCTCTATATTGTCCCCCTCGTTTTCCATAAAACGCATTTTATATAGCAAATTAATTTTCTCATTCATATTCTTTTCCTCTCTATTTAACACTACGCTACTAAAGCCTTCTATTGTGTTCAGTAGTAATATATTTTTGAAATCTTCCTTTAGTCGCTTTAAGTGTTTGTTAAGTTGTTTTTTGTCTAGCTGGACTGTTCGATCTTGCTTTTAAAATGTAAACCTAAAGAATCTTAGGATAATGCGATCAATAGGTTTAAATTGATTCATTTTGGTGAATAGATGCTCATCTTTTGATGGACATGAATTCTGTTATTCGCTGGCGTAATGCCTCTTGAAACCAATCTGGCCAGTTTGACATCGTGTATTTCCTCTCCCGTTGTTGAAGTGGGTGTATGTTAACTCTGATGGGGAGGGATGGCAAATCATTGTTTTTGTATGGGGGAAAGGCTCACTCCTAACTCATGATTCAAGTTGGAATAAGCCTTAGAAAGTTAATCATGCGTGTTTGTCATGTTTTTATATTTTACGATCTTGCTGTCACAATGTAACTGCCGTGTAACACTACAATAGATTCCGTCCGTTTTCAAAGAAAGTTTTTAGCTCTGCTATTCAACTTATAGGTTGGTAGTGACACATTTCAAAAAGTAACATACAAAATATTTCTTAATCATCTTCATCATCTAAATGAGGGGTAACCGGGTACCCTGACGGATCAAACATATATTCAACGCACTCTTTTTCATCAGAAAGAACAAGACTTATCATATCACCACCACCAAACGGTGATGGTGGTACTTTCATATTAATAATCCATGAATACCCTTCAACACCTTCAAATTTCTCATAAAAAAATATTGATTCACCATGATTAGGATTGGTTTCTCCTTCTAAATGATACTTGTCATTATAATTTTGAGAAATTTGGAGCAATTTGTCTACGGTTAATTGAGAATATATTTTGGATAGTTTATTTCTATCAATTCCAAATATAAAAAAAGAAATAACTTGTTCTACATCAGAAATAACCAAAAATTTTTCGAATTCCTTAAAGTCTATCTCAACAACCCAAGCACCACCAGTCAATCCAATAAAATTCTCGTAATGTTGAACAGATTTGTTTATGTCACCGTTAATTGTCCAAGGAGTGTAGTGATTATTACTTCTGTTACGTTTGTTACGTTTGTCGATGTACTCTTGTGCAATATCTAAAGCTTGCAATGCAGATAGTTTTGGTTTATTCATCTAAACACCCCTTAAATATTGGATAATTTGGAGGTGGCCATCCAAATGGTGCCGGATCTCCATTATTCCTCAATTTATAAATATATCGTTCTGTAGCAAATAATTCAGCTCTTGTAAAATTATTTTTATTCTCCATTATTATTTTGTAGACATGTTCTTCTCTTTCTAAGGTACTTTGTTTTAAATATTTATTTTTACCCAATTCTAACCATTGCTTTGCATGTACGCTTTCATGAAAAGCCGCTATTTGAGATGGTTTCCCTCTAAAATACATGATTCCTGTTTCAGGATCAAAACCTCCAGCTTTATTTTTTGGTACCTTTTCTTTGTCAATTACAACTTTAATCCCTGATTGATCCATATCTTTTTTGAAATTTTTAAAGTCTGATGCACGTATTTTTCTATTACCATTTTCGTCAATTTTAAAAACATTTCCACTTACTCTTTTTGTGTCCCATTCTGCCTGATCTAGATCAGTAGCCCTAGCCTTGATACCACCATTACCAGTCCCCTCATCAATTGGTCTGTTTAGGCCTGGACCACCTTTTGGATTGGGTTTTACAGGCGGATTCTCTACAATAGGTGGCTGGCTGGACCTAGAAGAAGACCTTCCCGCAGTCCCCATACCGATACGAGCTTCTACAATTCCATAGGTCGTGTTTTCGACTAAATCGCTTAGTCCTGTCCTTTCCATGTAATCTCCAGATTTTTGTCCGATGAAGCCTTGATTGTATCGAGTAATGAGTGCATCCATTTTCTCTTTGTCCAACTCAATAGCATTTGTAGAGTCCACACCCATCGCTACTAAACCATCTTCAATGGCATTGAGAGTTCCTTCATCCCATACGTGTGTTCGTTTTGCATTGACGATACGCTGGATGGCGGCCAATTTATTAGGATCTTTAATATCATACAGTGATAGTTTGCGCTGCATTGTAATTTCAGTACGCAGTGCTTGCTCTGCTTGTTTTAGCTTATTTTCATCCTGCCACCAGTTGGCTGTAAAATAATCAGTTTGATTCCAATATGAAGTAT
>NZ_ASRY01000158.1 GCF_000520815.1 Paenibacillus maysiensis
ATGCCGGTTCGCGCGGAAAATACGGATTCCCGCGACAAGCCGCTATCTATCACTACCGTAATCCCGGCTATCGTCAAGCTGGACTCGGCAATAGAGGTTGCCAATACGACCTTGCGGCTTCCCAAAGCCGACGGTCGTATCGCCTCATCCTGCTGCTCCAGCTTCATACTGCCGTACAGCGGAATAACCTTGACGTGTGCAGGCAAATTTCTTGACACCAGCTCACGTTCCGTTCTATGAATTTCTCTGGCCCCCGGGAGAAATACCAGCAGATCGCCTTCATGAGCATGAAGGGCCTTCTCTATCGTCTCTGCCGTAAAGGATTCTAATGAAGTCGATGAAGGCTTGGATAAATGAAACGTCTCTACCGGAAATACCGTGCCCGGACATTCCAGCAATGGAGCGTCCCCCAATAGACGGCACACAGGCTCAGCCTCCAGTGTGGCAGACATGATCAATATTTTTAAATCAGGCCGCAATAGCGCCTGACTTTGCAGGGCAAGCGCCAAGCCCAAATCTGCATGCAGGCTACGTTCATGAAACTCATCAAAAATGATCAGGCCGATCCCCTCCAACGCCTGATCATTTTGCAGCATCCGGGTCAACACGCCCTCCGTAACCACTTCAACCCGCGTATTCGGCCCTACTTTTGTATCCATGCGAACCCGGTAGCCCACCGTCTGCCCGGTTTGTTCTCCCAGTGCTTTCGCCATTTGTGCCGCTGCTGCACGTGCCGCCAAGCGCCTTGGCTCCAGCATCAACATTTTTTGCTCCGCCAGCCACGGCTCCCC
>NZ_ASRY01000159.1 GCF_000520815.1 Paenibacillus maysiensis
TCGGCAAGGTACAACCTATAGCAAGTGGGGTGGCTTCATCGAAGGGGTGGACCGATTCGACCCGCTGTTCTTCCAGATTTCACCGCGGGAGGCGGAAATTATGGATCCCCAGGAACGGCTGTTCCTGCAATGCGTGTACGAGACGCTGGAAGATGCGGGGTATACGCGGGAGACGCTGGCGGAAGCAGGAGGGGAGAGCGGAGGAAACGTGGGCGTGTACGTGGGTGTGATGTACGAAGAATACCAGCTGTACGGCGCGGAGCGGACGTTGCAGGGGCATCCGCTGGCGCTGTCAGGGAACCCATCGTCGGTGGCGAACCGGGTGTCGTACTACTTCAACTTCCACGGGCCGAGCATGGCGGTGGATACGATGTGCTCCTCGTCGCTGACGGCCCTCCATTTGGCCTGCCAAAGCCTGCAGCGGGGGGCGTGCAAGCTGGCGATTGCCGGCGGAGTGAACGTCTCGGTGCACCCGAATAAATACCTGATGCTGGCCCAGGGCAAGTTTGCCTCCAGCAAGGGGCGGTGTGAAAGCTTCGGAGAAGGCGGAGACGGCTATGTGCCGGGGGAAGGCGTAGGCGCGGTGCTGTTGAAGCCGCTGGCCCAGGCGGTGGCGGATGGGGATCAGATCTACGGCATCATCAAGGGAACGGCGGTGAACCACGGTGGGAAGACGAACGGCTATACCGTGCCAAACCCGAAGGCGCAGGCGGAGGTGATCACGCGTGCGCTGGAAGAAGCGGGAGTGCATCCGCGGACGGTGAGCTATATCGAGGCGCACGGCACAGGAACTTCGCTGGGAGACCCAATCGAGATTGCAGGCCTGCAGCGGGCGTTCCAGGTGCAAACTGAGGAAAAGCAGTACTGCGCAATCGGGTCGGCGAAGTCGAATATCGGACATCTGGAAAGCGCGGCGGGGATCGCGGGCCTGACCAAAGTGTTGCTGCAGATGCGACACGGGGAGCTGGCGCCATCGCTGCATGCGGAGGTGCTAAACCCGCATATCGACTTCGGGACGACGCCGTTTCGGGTGCAGCGGGAGCTGGAAGCGTGGATGCGTCCGAGCGTGACGCTGAACGGGCAGACGCGGGAATATCCGCGGATCGCCGGGCTGTCGTCGTTCGGGGCGGGCGGCTCAAACGCGCATGTCATCGTGGAGGAATACCGGAGTCCGGGGGACAACGCGGCGGATGAAGCGGCAACGGTGAGAGGAACCGCGCTGATCGTGCTGTCGGCCAAAAACGGCGAGCGGCTGCGGGAACAGGCGAAGCGCTTGCTTAGTCACATCCAGGCAGGTCAGGTGACGGACGGGCAACTGGCGGCTGCGGCGTATACGCTGCAGGTGGGCCGGGAGG
>NZ_ASRY01000160.1 GCF_000520815.1 Paenibacillus maysiensis
TTCGTATTATGAGATCAACCAGTTCTTTCTGGTTGATCCTTTTTTCATTTGCATAGAGGATTAAGGTAGCCTGGTCGAACGTACCTGCCCGTGGGACTTGAACCCGAGCGCTATAGTGTTCACCCTACTTGTCATGACCATGATTGAGGCTGGTTGGGACGTAAGATCCCGTATAACAAGCGATGCTATGGAGCGACAAGAAGAACCTTAGGGGATGCCGGTAAATCTAAACTTACAGGGAGAGATGAAATGAATCCAGTTATCGGTCTAGATATTTCTAAAGAAGAAAGCCATGGACAAGCCTTTTTAGCGCGAGGAAAGCCATTCAGAGGGACATTCCACTTCGAGCACACTCGTGATGGTTTAGCAAATCTCCATCAAGTTTTAAAGGACGTTGAATCTGCATCCAAACAACGTCCTTTGCTTATTCTAGAAGCAACCGGCCATTACCAAAGTCCGGTTGTTCAGTTTCTAGAAGAACATCACTATGTTTACATTGTCATTAATCCGCTCATCTCAAATCGGCTTAGGAAGTCTCAACTTCGTAAAGTAAAGACGGATGCTGCTGACGCTGACCTATTGGGAGAGTTGTACTACAAGGAAGAGTTTGAACCTTTTAAGAAAAGAGGGGTGCAACTTCTCAATCTGCGCTATCTTACAAGACAATATGATTCTCTTTCAAAGATGTGTGTACAGACTAAACTACAATTCCAAGCTGTTTTAGATCAGGTTTTCCCGGCTTACAAAGGCGTCTTTGGGGCTATGTATTCCGGTGTTTCACTACGGTTTTTAAGTGAATTCCCAACCTCATATTCAGTTTTGCAGACAGATGAAAATACACTCAAAGCTAAGATGAAAGAACTGCTTTCTTCGAAACGAGGGCGTTCAGAGGACTGGATTAACCAACGGATTCAACGACTGCTAGATGCGGCAAAACAAAACCCATTTCAGCAAACCATGTATGCTA
>NZ_ASRY01000161.1 GCF_000520815.1 Paenibacillus maysiensis
AACGGATGTGGGCGTGGATCCGGCGCCGGAAAGGGGGAGGCGGCACAGGGAAGCTGGACATCGACCTGTGCGAGGAAGACGGCCGGGTCTGTGTCCGGTTGTCCGGATTGACGGTACGGGCCGTTGCTACCGGAAGCGGGAACCGGGCGCCTGATTTCGCTCAGGAGACGGAAGAACCAAAACTGGTCGGCAATATAATGCTGGCGCCTGTGTGGGATCCTTCGCTGGTCCAACCGGGAGATCGCTTTCCGGCGTCTGGCGAGCGGGTAATGGTCATAGGCGGAACCACAAGCCAATGGGCAGGAATTCGGGAACGTTGCCCCGGCGCATCCCGCATGGAGATTGTTTCCGATGATTCCATGCCTATCATAGGTGGAAAATTGGCCGCTTGCGGCGTTGTGGATCATTTCATCTGGATCGCGCCTTCGGATGGCGATACCGCATTCAAGCCAGAGGCGGTAATTGCCGGGCAGAAGTCGGGCGTCCTGCTGTTGTTCCGGTTCATCAAAGCCTTGCTTCACGCAGGCTATGGGGCTAGAAAGCTTGGCTTCTGCATCCTGACCGTGAAGACGCAGCATATAACGTCCGATGAGCTGATTGATCCGACCCACGCCGGCTTGCACGGCTTGGCCGGTTCGTTGGCCAAAGAATATCCTCACTGGAATATCAGGCAAGCCGATCTGGAAACAGAAGAAGGCTGGCCGTTCGACGAGTTGTTCGCCCTGCCCCCGGATGCAGATGGACATCTGCGGACATATCGGGGAGGCCAATGGTATGAACAGCATCTCGTGCCTGTCCGGCAGGAGATTGCAGAGCATCGTCTGTATAAAACCGGGGGTGTCTATGTGGTCATTGGAGGCGCTGGCGGCATCGGGGAAGCCTGGAGCGAGTATATGATTCGCAGCCACCAGGCTCATATTGTATGGATTGGGCGGCGGCCGAACAATGCGGTTATCGAAGCCCAGATCAGGCGCTTAGGCGCTTTGGGGCCAGCACCGCGCTACATCTGCGCCGACGCAGCCGATGAGGCGGCGCTGCGCGAAGCCTACAAGGAGATCAAGTCGATTCACCCGGCGATTCATGGGCTGCTCCACTCCGCTGTCGTGTTGCGGGATCAGAGCCTGGAGCGGATGAATGAGGAACGGTTCAGCGCTGGGCTTCAGGCAAAGGTTGATATCAGCGTGCGGATGGCGCAGGTATTCAGAGATGAGCCGCTGGATATGGTTTTATTCTTTTCATCATTCATGTCCTTTACAAAAGCCCCTGGCCAAAGCAACTATGCGGCGGGTTGTTCCTTTTCCGACGCCTTCGCCCACCAGCTCGGCAAGTGGTGGACATGCCCGGTTAAGGTGATGAACTGGGGTTATTGGGGCAGTACCGGCGTTGTGTCGGCACAGAGTTACAGGGACAAGATGGCACGTACGGGAATCGGCTCCATAGAACCGACGGAAGCATTTGAAGCACTTGAGATATTGCTGGCCGGATCAGCTTCGCAAGCGGCGCTGATTAACACGACGAAGCCTCTGATTCTTGAGGAGTTATGCACAGATGAATGGGTTGCCTTTTATCCGGACCAAGTGCCATCGGCAGTGCCACACCTGCCGGATCTTGAGGCGGCCATTTCAAAACAAGGAGGCGAGATTGGTGACCGGGCCGGATATGGAAATGAAGATACAACACCTTTTACGATCAACCCTGTCCGAGTTGCTCCAAGTAAAGCCTGAGCAACTCGATATGAATTTTAATTGGGAGGAATATGGATACGATCCGGTCGTCTGGGGCGAATGGGCCAGACGGCTGAATGAATCGCTGGGGCTGGATTTGTCACCGGCTGTTTTTCACGAATATCCGAATTTGCAGGCGCTAACGCAATATTTGCTCCAGATACAAGGAACTCCGTTCATTGATGTCCTAGTAGCTTCAGGTGATGTCCGCGCGGATGATGGGGAGAAGGCAGGCAACGGGCCGCAAAGCACCGAATGGCTGGCCGGGATGCTTGCCGAAGCGGTTGCCAGCTATGTGCAGCGCCGTCTGGATCTGGATAGTTCGTCCCGTGTTCATATTTTGCAGATCGGCAAACTGACAACAGCGGAACTTTCCTTGATGGTGCAAAAGCTGCTCCCCTTCAATACGCAGATTGCCGAGTTTTGCTGTACCGGTTCGTCGGAGGACCATTTCCTGCGGATCGAACCGGGACTTGATTCCGTTTGCCCATTTCTGAGATTCCGCAGTCTAGAGCGGCATATGCCTTTTATGGATCAGCAGTTATCGCCGGGCGGCTATGATCTTGTGATTGCCCGGGGCAAAATAACCGACCTGCAACACGTTCAGCAGATGTCGCGCGAAGCGAAGACCGTTCTGAAGAAAAACGGTGTGCTGCTGTGGGAGGATAGCGGGAGCCTTGCACCGGATACGGATGATGCAAGCGGCGCGGAAGCCTTCAATACAGAGAGCGCCGGCCGTATCCGCAGCCTGCTGACCGGCGCAGGGTTTCGAAATATCGGCATGGCCGGCTGTTCGCCAGGACCCGTCCTGCTGGCGGCGGAAAGCGATGGTGTGGTGCGGATGAAGCGCAAGGGCCTTTCTGTCTCACCGGAGGCAGTGTCCTCGGATGCGCCGAAGCATGACAGCAATTTGCCGTCCCGCAGCGAAGCCGCTGATCCGCGTTTGGTCCAGCCCGGCAGCGAGGAAGAGCATACTATTGAACGTCTGCAGGACAGAAGCCGTCAATATTTAAAAGATCTGATTGGCGAAGCTTTGAAAATTTCGCCGCAGCAGATCGACTCCGCTGAACCGTTCGAGAAGTTTGGCATCGATTCGATTATGGTCATTGAATTGGCTGCTGCATTGCGGAAGGTGTTCAGCGATATCAGCAGCACATTGTTTTTCGAGTATCCGACAATCGATAAACTGGCAGATCATTTGCTGCAGTCGCAGCGGGAGCGTTTCTTGGAACTGCATGGCGTTGGAACAGCAGATTCGCCGACCGGCACAGTGGGGGAAGAAACGGTCAATGCCGATCCTGCTATGCGTTCGGAACACTCCCGCAACCGCTTTTGGAAGGGGCTGGATACGCCTTTGGCCAAGCGCCAATCCTCACTGCCGGATACCTCTCGAGATGTGGCGGTCATCGGATTGGCCGGCCGCTACCCCGGGGCTGATGATGTGCATGAATTTTGGGCGAATTTGCTGGCCGGCAAACATAGTATTTCGGAAATTCCCCCGGAACGTTGGGATTGGAAAGCTTATTATGCGGAGGAAAAAGGGAAGCCCGGTGCCATATACACCAAATGGGGCGGCTTTATCCGGGATATCGACGCCTTCGATCCGCTTTTTTTTCATATATCGCCTGCGGAAGCCGAACGGATGGACCCACAGGAAAGGCTGTTTCTTGAGGTGGCCTATGCAAGTGTGGAGGATGCGGGATATACGCCGTTGACCCTCGGGCACAGCCGGAAAATCGGCGTTTTTGTCGGCGTTATGAACGGAAACTATCCGACAGGGTCCAGCTATTGGTCCATCGCCAACCGTCTGTCCTATCTGTTTAACTTTCAGGGGCCAAGCCTAGCAGTCGATACGGCTTGTTCCTCTTCACTGACTGCTATTCATCTTGCACTGGAGAGCCTGCACAGCGGTTCCTGTGAATGTGCGATTGTGGGCGGGGTCAACTTAATTGTCGATCCGGTACATTACTTGAAACTCAGTGCGATGACGATGCTGTCCTCCGGGGATAAGTGCAAAGCGTTTGGAGATGAAGCAGACGGTTTTGTGGACGGAGAGGGTGTTGGGGCCATTGTTTTAAAGCCTTTGGCCAAGGCGCTCAGTGATGGTGACCATATCTATGGTGTGATTAAAGGAAGCATGATCAACGCCGGAGGCAAAACTCACGGCTATACGGTACCTAACCCAAACGCACAAGCGGAAGTAGTTGCAGACGCCTTACGGCAAGCAGGCATTCAAGCCCGTGAAGTCAGTTACATCGAGGCGCACGGCACGGGAACCGCGTTGGGTGATCCGATTGAGATTGCGGGTCTGGTGCGAGCATTCAAGGAAGACACCGGGGATACACAGTTTTGCGCCGTCGGTTCCGTTAAGTCGAACATTGGCCATTGTGAGAGTGCCGCTGGTATCGCCGGCTTAACGAAAGTGCTGATGCAATTCAAGCATGGTGTAATCGCGCCTACCCTTCACTCCGGTACAGCTAATCCGGAAATTTCTTTCGGGCAGACACCGTTCTATCTCCAACATGCGCCGTCGGAGTGGAAGCGCCCTATGCTTCACATCAACGGCAAACTGGCGGAAATCCCGCGTATTGCGGGCATTTCTTCGTTCGGTGCCGGAGGGGCCAACGCGCATTTGATTATTGCAGAACCCCCACTAAGGGATGAAAATCCAAATCGTATGCGGTCTTCGCCTTTGCAGCCGGCTCTTATTGTGCTGTCGGCAAGACAACAGGACCGCCTTGTCATACAGGCCTCACAACTGCTCCGGACACTGCGGGAGCAGAACTGGCAAGATGATGAATTGGCCGATGTGGCCTATACGCTACAGACGGGGCGCGAAGCGATGGATGAGCGGCTGGGAATGATCGTCTCATCTGTCGAACAATTGGAGAATGCCTTGCAGGCTTTTGTGCAAGGGGAACAGCAAAACGGGCATCTGCACCGTGGACAAGTCAGCCGAAACAAGGAAGCGTTGGCCGTATTTGCCGATTCTGAACTGCGCGACACGGCGGAGCAATGGATTCGGCTTGGCAGATACGGCAAACTCCTGGAATGGTGGGTGCGCGGGGGAGAGGTAGACTGGAGCAAGCTGTACGGGGAAGCCACACCGCGGCGGATCAGCCTACCGGGATACCCGTTTGCGCGGGAGCGGTATTGGACGAGCCGGCGTGTGGGAAGTGCGTCGGAGGCCGAGGCGAGACATACGTCTATGCTGCATCCGTTGGTACAGCGGAATACGTCGGATTTGACGGAACAGCGGTACAGTTCACGGTGGAGCGGCGAAGAATTCTTCTTGAAGGATCATGTGGTACAGGGGCAGAAAATGCTGCCAGGGGCAGCCTATCTGGAGATGGCGCTGCAAGCGACGCTGTTGGCTGCCGGGACGGCGGGGCATGAGGCGCAGCAAGGCGTACGGCTGCACGGGGTGGTATGGCTGAAGCCGTTCACGGTGGAAGAAGGAACGGAGCAGGAACTGCACATCGCACTGACGCCGGAGGCGCAGAACCGGATTGGCTTTGAGGTGTACAGCGGAGAGGCAGTAGGCGAAGGGGAAGTACACAGCCAGGGAAGCGTGGAGCTGTATACCCGCGAGGCGGCAGCAAACCTACCAAAGCTGGAGGTGGAGGTGCTGCGGGAGGAGAGCCGACACAGTGTGAGCGGCGTGGAATGCTACGGGCAGTTCCTGGATAAAGGGATCGCGTACGGACCAAGTCATCGGGGGCTGGAGTGGCTGGAGATCGGTCCGCGGGGCGCGCTGGGCAAGCTGGCGCTGCCGGAAGGCACAGGAGAGGGCTATGTGCTGCATCCAGGTATAGTGGATGCGGCATTACAAGCCTGTGCGGGTTTGATGGAAGAGACAGGGGGGA
>NZ_ASRY01000162.1 GCF_000520815.1 Paenibacillus maysiensis
ATTATCACGACTGGTTAATTGAAGATAGTTCGGAAGTTATTTTCGACTGTAACTCGTCAGGCATTCCTCACAAACATGCTATGACTAAAATTATTGCACAAAAGATAACCTCATTAGGCTAAAGATGCTACCATATTTAAGGCAACAAAAAGAGGGGTTCGACTTTTCCGCCCCTCTTTACTATTTCCGCCATTATATCTCCAAATTAATTGCCCCTCCGTACCAGCAAAGCCACCCACTTCACATGCCTTATATATGAAAATATTATATGTTCCCGCACTCAACCCTAAAGCGTTTTTTTGAATGCAGGAACATATTCATATTGCTCTCAATCCCTCGTTCATCAATGCTTCTGATCTCGATATATTACTACCACGCACTCCACATGTGTCGAGACGGTGGAAGGGATATATGACTTTGCAAATTCTATTTTTCTAGTATGTAAATTAGATTTCAAAATTTCATTATTCGACAATAAAAAACAAAAAAATACATTATTAGCTATATACGTTTTTGGAACAATGTTGGATAATTATGATGTACCATAAAATACTATTTTTCAAGGAGGATTTGCTATGAAACAAGATAAGAACGTTAGTAACAAAGATTTGCAAAACTTGCTCAAATCATTAAGAAAAGTTGAAGGTTCAAAAAGTCCTGCTGAACTCAGAAGTTTACTTTGGGGTTCCTTAACTGATTTATCTCCTGAACGTTAATTGTTAAAGCTGTGGAAATGGGGAGCTGACATACTGCTCCTCATTTTACAACATTATTTACTTTGAAAGGAGAGACAGAATTTGAAATTATGCTTACTTACAATTAATGCGGAAGACTTTGATTTGCCTCCGTATGGCATTTGGATACTTAAGGCATTCATTAATAAGTATGCCAGTGTAAACTCTATCAACGTTGACGTAATTGTTTCAAGCTTTAATTGCCAAACATCAAATGAAACCGTTGTAGATTACTTGAACAACATAAATTGCGATGTAATTGGCTTCTCCATGTACATATGGAATCATATCCAAATAAAAGAGCTTATACATGAATTAAAATCAAAACAACAATTCTTCAATACAAAACTAGTCCTAGGAGGACCACACGTTAGCGTTGACAACAAGGAATTGAAAGAATTAGTTGAAAACAATATATTAGATGCGTTAGTTGTTGGAGAAGGCGAAAAACCATTACTCCACATTTTAAAATGCCTCTCTATGAACCAAAATATCACTGCATATAAAGGTGTTTATACTCTTTACAAAGAACACCCTGAATCATCTTCAGATTTAATAATTTATGATGATAATGAGAACATCAATTACTTACCTAATCCATACATCGAATTACCTGAACTGATGGATGAATCGCTAGAAAAAGAAAGTATTCAATATGAAACTTCAAGGGGATGTCCTTTTAATTGTACTTTTTGTGATCAGGGGCATAAACCATATAAAAGTATCACAATGGAACGTATCGAAAGTGATTTGAAATTCTTTGCTGATAAGAATACTAAACATATTAGTTTTCTTGATGGTACATTTAACCTTAGTAATAAAAGAACAATCAAACTACTAAATCTGCTTACAACGTATAGTCGATCGTGGACTTTTCATGCGGAGATAAAACCAGAAAATTTAAAATTAGAAGAAATTCAATTAATGGCCCAGGCAAACTGTCTATCAGTAGAATTAGGATTACAGTCTGCTCATGAGAAGACTTTGCGTTTAATTAAGAGAAGAAATAATTGGAGTAAAATAGAACAAAACGTAAAACACCTCATCGACTATAATATTGAAGTTAATGTCAATACAATTATTGGATTACCTGATGAATCCCTAAATGATTGGTACGAAACATTAGATTACTGCTTCAATTTAGGAAATGTAAAGATTCTTTCTAATGTATTAAAAATACTACCTAACACAGTAATGGCGGAACAGATCAAACAATTCGGTTTTGATTTTGATAGCACGAATTATACTATCAGAAAAACAAATACATTTAAAAAAGAAGAAATTGAAATTGCAACTGTAATTAATAGACTTGTTGATTTATTTTGGAATAGAACAGGTACTCCATCAATTATTAGGACTATAACAAAAGAATTATTCAACGGAAGATTCAGTT
Organism: Paenibacillus maysiensis; assembly: GCF_000520815.1. Lineage (GTDB taxonomy): Bacteria > Bacillota > Bacilli > Paenibacillales > Paenibacillaceae > Paenibacillus > Paenibacillus maysiensis. The sequence goes on from NZ_ASRY01000162.1 coordinate 2,128, forward strand.
TATTTTTAGAAGAATTGTTTTATTTTCTTCTAAAAAAACCCACACTTCTTGAACAACAATCCTATTTTTATGATTCAATATATTCATTTACTCAATCTTTGGGGATTCAGACTGAATTAAAAAAGATAATAAATAATCAGTTAGAAAAAGATTATTCTTTAGCGAGAGGTCTATAGAAAATGACTCCATTCCATGAGGAAATAAACGAATTGCATTCGTATCTTGAGACATATAGCTTAAAATACGGTTATTATTCTGTTACCTCACTCGTCATTAAATATAATATATTAATATCTATATTAAAGATGTTTATTAATCTAAATGACGAGAGTGACAAAGCTGCTTTATCGGTACAGCTAGAAAAAGCAACAATAATCCTTCAAGATCATTATGACAAAACAAGTCGAATAATTTTGGTTGAACATAATTTTCATATAATAAAAGAACATCTCAAAAACCAAAAAATATTTCTAGAATATGATTATAACTACTATATCAAACATTACCAACCTACTGCTCAAAAAGTACAAAATGAAACTTACACATTAAAAGGTGACTATTCACATTCACACCATATTATCTCTGATAATGTTTATATATATATAGTTGATAAGTATGGTGAATTGATTATTTACCAACAACCTATTTCAATTATTGATTTAGTTTTTAGAAAAGAATTTAAATCAAGTCAAGGGTACTCATTAATACATCCATATTTAGTAAAAACAAAAGACATTATTATTCAAGGAGCAGGAGAGATTATATTTGTGAAAAACAATTCTAAAGAGATAAAGGGATGCGTAGTAAATAATAAATCAGGACATTTTATGCCTCCAGAGTCTACCCTACAAAATGTTAATATGGCGCTCAAGGATACTTTTAAGAACAACATTACAATAATTAATATAGCAATCAAAAAGTTCTAATAAATTTATCCTTTGGAGAATTATATATGCTGACACTTTTAAAAAAACCTGCCTTCCTTGTATTATTTATTTGCCAAGGGCTATCCCAGATTGCAAGCGCGTTCCATTTAATCGCATTACCATTGTATGTTTATAAATTAACAAATTCATCTGTACTAACTGGTTTAATATCTTTTATTGAAATTATAACAACCATTTTAGTAAGTTTGTTTGCGGGAACTGTTATTGACAGGAGCAATAAAAAAAACATTATAGTAATTTCCGAAATTTGTAGATCACTTATTATTTTTTATTTAATTTTCATTCCAGAAATTTATGCGCCTTGGATACTAATCCTTATAACCATTATGACAGGAATTACTTCATCATTTTCGGCTATAACCCAAATTACAATAATTAAATCACTAGTTGATAATAAAAATCTATCTGAAGCAAATTCACTATTGCTACTATTAAACTCAATTGCCTTGATTCTAGGACCCATATTGGGAACAATTTTTATTGAACATCTGAACTACTCAGGAACATTTATGTTGAATTCTGCTTCTTTTTTAATTAGCGCTATTGGATATTGTTTTATAAATACTAGATGGAATGAAACACAAAAAACCTTAATCAAAAAAAATATAAACATCATACAGGAACTAAAAGAAGGATTCGATATACTTAAACAAAATCAAAATCTGCTCTCTACTCTTACTTCAACTTGGGTTATAGCATTAGGAATAGGGGCTAACAGCATTCTCTTTATTCTTCATTTTCAACAAAATGGAGTGTCCGTCCAAAATATAGGAATGTACATGTCATTTCAGGGTTTTGGATTATTAATCGGTACAATCTTTTTTTCTAGAATCAGCAAAAAATTTGGAATGAGAAAAACATATGTATTTTCAATGATTGCTATAGGCATTTTTTTAATATTGTTTATTAACATATCTACAATAAACTTTTTAATTAGTAATTTACTTATATTTTTATTTGGAATTAGTTTATCATTTTTCAATATAGCTATTAAAAGTATTATTCAAATAAATACTAGTTATGAATATATCGGAAGGATTTCTTCAATTAATCGCGTTTTATCAAGAAGTGCTTCTTCAGTTTCAATTCTAGTGGGCAGTTTATTTTCCTCCATTATATCTCCATCTTGGATATTAACAATACTAGGTCTATTTATTGTTTTTACAAGTTTGTATACAGGGATGAATCTCAAGGTGCTACCCTTCATCAAAAACAACTAATATTATATGCTATAACCAAATTTAAGTTCTTAGGGTGGGTCAACTTAAGAGAGCAGTGTATATTCAAACCAACAGTACAGCATTATAGACTCTAACTTGCTAAATTGCTTATGTTCAGACATATGAAATTCCTATACAAATTAGCCCCTTTAATGATATCATATACTAAAAAAAGAAAAGATGGTGATATTTTGAATATTCAAAAGAAAGTCGCATTAACTGGTATTAAACCTACTGGTGAATTACATCTAGGGAATTATATCGGTGCAATCAAGCCGGCAATAGAACTATCTAAAGCACCCCAATTTTCTTCTATTTATTTTATCGCAGATTATCATGCATTAACGGCATTAAAAAATGGCCCTAAAATGAAGGAATACATATATAAATCAGCCGCTACTTGGTTGGCTTTAGGTTTAGATCCGGAACAAGTTATCTTTTATAAACAATCTGATATTCCTGAAATCTTCGAACTTTCTTGGATTTTATCATGTCATACTTCTAAAGGGCTATTGAATAGAGCACATGCTTATAAATCCATAAGAGATAAAAATATTGAAGCGGGTATAGATCCAGATACTGATATAAATATGGGATTATATACATACCCGATTTTAATGACGGCTGATATTCTTTTATTCCATTCAAATGTAATCCCTGTAGGTAAAGACCAAATTCAGCATGTCGAAATAGCCAGAGATATTGCTCAAAGCTTCAACAGTTTGTATGGTGAAACTTTTACCATACCCGAATATCAAATAGCTGATCAGTCGTCAGTATTAATTGGTGTTGATGGAAGAAAGATGAGTAAAAGCTATAATAATACTTTACCTATTTTTTCGGATAGTAAGACCCTTAAAAATATAATATTTAAAATAAAAACAAATTCCTTGCCTCCTGAAGCTCCTAAAGATCCTGACGATTCAATTTTATTTTCTCTGTATAAGGAATTTTCCGATGAATCTCAAGTTCATAAAATGCGTGAAAGATTTTACAAAGGAATTGCCTGGGGAGACGTAAAAAAAGAACTGTTAGCGACAATAGAGGACTATTTTAGAGATTCACGGAATAAATACTTTGAATATTTAAACGACACAGCATATCTTGACTCAATTCTTAAAACAGGAGCTCAAAAAGCAAGAGAAATTGCTTCTAAATCACTTAAAGACATCAAAAACAAAATCGGTACTGTTTAAAACTAATGAAACATAACGCTCTCTTACTGTTTCAATTTTCATCCATATTTATTTATCACAGTCAAACTACTAAGTAAAAAAGTATTAACTATTCTAAGTTCCCATAATAAACGGTATAGTATGAATTTATTCTTGCCATCCCTCCCCATCAGAGTTAACATACACACACTTCAACCGGGAGGGAAATGTACTATGTCAAATTGGCCAGATTGGTTTCAAGAAGCATTACGCCAACGATTTTATCAGTTAGAACTTGCTAGTGAACAACAGGCTTCATGTTTATCTGAGGACAAAAATCTATTCACTCAAATGGATCAATTCAAAACCAACCAAAACGAAGATATTCAACGTCTGCTATCGGAATGGGAAGAAGCAATAGACTATCAACTAAGTCAGGACAAACAATCCATCTATATGGAAGGAGTAAAAGACGGGATTCGATTGATTCTTCCCGTCATGCAATCCACAGCTATTCGTTAGCCCATTGATCGTTTTAGCCTATGATTCGTTTACTCGTCAATGCTTCTAACAATGATCTATTAATCTTCTATAATTTCATCTATGCTCATTCCACTTTTCAAGGTAAAAACAAAATGCGCTGGTGAGAGAATGGTTATCTTCTCCACCAACGCATTAAATAGGTTATCATCAAATTGTTCCAGTATATCTTGCCGCGAGCTTAAAATTTGGATAATTTCATCGACTCGTTCCTTAATTTTCGCTTGCTGCTCATTCTCTTCCTCCAGTGACAGCTTCTGTTGCCGTAGCTCGTTGAGTTCATTGGAAAGTCTGTTCGTTTCTTCATCATATACCGTTTCATCAATTTGATTCCGTAGCTTAAGATTCACTAACTCCTTCAAGTCGGATTTCAATTGTTGCATCTTTCCTTCAATGTCCAATAGCTGTTCTTGCCCTACTTTTCTGGAAAGCACCGATTCAATATTGGCTTTCAACGTCTTCATGAATACTTTCTTATTCTCATACATCCGGTTGAACAATCGTACAAACGCGGAATGTAAAACTGGTTCATCAACCGATTTGGCATCACATGCTGCTTTCCCTTCATTGACATACGTTTTGCATTGCCATACTACTTTTTTGGATGGATTATTGCTGTTCCAGGTTCGGCGTTTAAAAATGGCTCCACAGCATCCACAATATACTTTACTGCTCAGTGCATATTTACTGGAGTATCTTTTACTCTCCCCCATCACGCTCCCTTTCAGCTTGGCCCTCCGTTCCTTTTCCTTTTGCACCGCTTCAAATATTTCCTTGGATACAATCGGTTCATGGTTGTCCTCAATTAAATATTGCTGCTCCTGTCCTTTATTCCGTATTCGTTTGTGGGTTAGAAAATCTACAGTCACCGTCTTTTGCTGAAGCAAAGCTCCGTAATATTTCTCATTGGTCAGAATTAAGGTA
>NZ_ASRY01000163.1 GCF_000520815.1 Paenibacillus maysiensis
GCGTCGTCGAACCGTTCCGGCAGATCGAACCGTTCCGTCCGAACGAACGGGATCGCGCTGCAGCCGCTGTCGGCTGTCCGCGAGCCGTCCTCGGAACGGTCAGCACCCCGTCGACCGATTCAACTGTCACCTGTAGGTCAAGCGACGACGGCATCGGCCCCTGTGGAGATCAAAGTGGCGGTGCCTGCACCGTCTGTTCCGGCATCCATCCCGGCGGAGTCTTTGCAAAAAGAGCTGCAAGCGACCCTGGCCGAAGCGCTGTTCTTGCAGCCGAGCGACGTCGACGTGAACAAGGCATTCGTGGACATGGGGCTGGACTCCATCGTCGGAGTGGAATGGGTTCGCGTGATCAATCAACAGTACGGCACGGACATCCCGGCGACCAAAGTCTATGACTACCCGACCATCCGCGAGTTTGCCGGCTACATCGCAAACGTGTTGAGCAAAAACGCACCAAGAGCGGCAACGGCACCTGTACCAGCACCGACGCCTGCACCGCAAATCGAAGCTCCCAAGGCGGCTCCTTCCGTCTCTGAGGCCACCCTGCACGAAGAATTGCGCGCAAGTCTCGCAGACGCGTTGTTCCTGCAAGCGGCCGACATCGACCTCGACAAAAAGTTCGTCGACATGGGGCTGGATTCTATCGTCGGAGTGGAATGGATTCGCGTGATCAACCAGCAGTACGGCACGGACATCCCGGCGACCAAAGTCTATGACTACCCGACCGTCCGCGAATTGGCTACCTATCTGTCAAAATCCCTGAAGGTGCAGCCGAGCGAACCTAGCCAGCCAGAGATCAAAACGGCGAGCCCGATCCCCAGTGCCCCGTCCGCAGAGGCGTTGCAAGAAGAACTGCGCACCAGTCTCGCAGACGCGCTGTTCCTGCAGCCAAGCGACATCGACCTCGACAGGAAGTTCGTCGACATGGGCCTGGACTCCATCGTCGGAGTGGAATGGATTCGCGTAATCAACCAGCAACATGGCACCGACATCCCGGCGACCAAAGTCTACGACTACCCGACCCTTCGCGAATTGGCCGCCTACTTGAGCAAGCAGCTGCACAAGCATCCGATCGCGGAACAGCCGGCAATGGAGCTCTCCGTAGACGATCTGCTTTTGCAGGTGTATGAAGGGAATCTCGACAGCGAACAAGCCGATCAATTGTTTCAGCAGTTCAAAATCAAGGAGGAAGTAAAATGACCAAACAAGAGATCTTTGAAGTCGTCGTCCGCAATACCCGTGAAGTGCTCCCGGAGTTGGAAGGTCACACCTTCCAGCCGACGGACCAACTGGCCAATCTTGGTGCGAATTCGGTGGATCGCGCGGAGATCGTCATGATGACCATCGAAGAGCTGGACCTGAAGATCCCGCGCGTCGAGCTGTCCACGGCGAAAAACATCGGTGAACTGGTCGAGGTCCTCTATGGCAAGCTCCAGACCGCCTGAGTTGCTCATCACGGGCCTTGGCGTCACCTCGGCCATCGGGCAGGGCAAGTCGGATTTTACCTCCGCTCTGCTGGCAGGCCGCCATGCGTTCGGCGTGATGCAACGCCCGGGCAGACAAAAAGGAACCTCCTTCCTCGGAGCGGAGGTTCCTTCCTTGTCTCTTCCGGAGCGTTTTACCAAACGGCTGTTGCGCACGCTCTCTTTTTCCGGGCAAGTGGCGCTGGCCACCTTGCAAGAGGCGTGGGACGAAGCGCAGCTCAGCACGGTCGACCCGTCCCGCATCGGCCTTGTGGTAGGCGGCTCCAACCTGCAGCAGCGCGAACTGCTGCAAACGCATGAATCCTACGGGGACCAGCTCGACTTTCTGCGTCCGACCTACGGACTCTCTTTTCTGGACAGCGACCTGAGCGGCCTGTGTACCGAACAGTTTGGCATACGCGGGTTCGGCTACACGATCGGCGGGGCTTCGGCCAGCGGACAGTTGGCGGTCTTGCAGGCCGCTGAAGCGGTTCGTTCGGGACAAGTTGATGTCTGCCTCGCGATGGGAGGCTTGATGGATCTGTCCTACATGGAGCTTCAGGGATTACGAGCACTCGGCGCGATGGGAAGCGACCGCTATGCGGACGACCCAACTCGGGCATGCCGTCCGTTTGACAAGGGACGCGACGGGTTCATTTACGGGGAAGGATGCGGCGTCATCGTGATCGAACGGGCCGAACAAGCGATCCAAAGGCAGGTCCGACCCTACGCGAGCGTGGTCGGCTGGGGCCTGGCGATGGATGCCAACCGCAACCCGAACCCCTCGTGCGAGGGGGAGGTTCGAGTGATTCGACAAGCGCTGGAACGAGCGGGCCTGTCACCCGAGGAGATCGACTACATCAACCCGCATGGAACGGGATCGCGGATTGGCGATGAGACCGAATTGCAGGCTCTGCGCGAATGCGGGCTGCTTGCGGCGCGCATCAACGCCACCAAGTCGATCACGGGCCACGGGCTGACGGCGGCCGGCGCTGTGGAGATCGTCGCCACGCTGCTGCAGATGAGAGCGTCTCAGCTGCATCCGACCCGCAACTTGGAGGACCCGATGGACGTCGAGTTCAACTGGGTGCGTGGAGAAGCGGAGCCGCATGACATGCACAGAGCCCTGAGCCTGAGCATGGGATTTGGCGGCGTTAACACCGCCATCTGTTTACAACGAGTATGAGGAGGACGACTATGGTTGCCGTCGGTATCGAAGCGATGAATGTGTTCGGGGGGACCGCGTATCTCGATGTCATGGATCTGGCCAGACATCGAAACCTGGACATCCCCAGATTTGAAAATTTGCTGATGAAGCAAAAGGCGGTCGCCTTGCCGTTTGAAGACCCGGTGACATTTGCCGTCAACGCGGCCAAGCCGGTGGTCGATGCGCTGTCCGAGGAAGAAAAAAACCGCATCGAACTGCTGATCACCTGCACGGAATCCGGGATCGACTTCGGCAAGTCGCTCAGCACCTACGTGCATCATCATCTGGGACTGAGCCGTACCTGCCGCCTGTTCGAGATCAAGCAAGCCTGCTATTCGGGCACAGCCGGATTCCAGATGGCGATCAACTTCATCCTCTCCCAAGTCTCGCCCGGAGCCAAAGCGCTCGTCGTCGCCACGGACATCTCCCGGTTCCTGGCCGTCGAAGGCGGAGATGCGCTCAGCGAAGACTGGTCGTTCGCCGAACCGAGCGGCGGCGCAGGCGCGGTGGCGCTTCTGGTCAGCGACAAGCCGCACGTGTTCCAAGTCGATGTCGGAGCCAACGGATATTACGGCTACGAGGTGATGGACACCTGCCGCCCGGTGGCCGACAGCGAAGCGGGCGACGCGGACCTCTCCCTGCTCTCGTATCTGGATTGCTGCGAGAATGCGTTCCTGGAATACCAGCGCCGCGTCGCCGATGTCGAGTACCGCGACACGTTCCAGTACCTGTCCTTCCACACGCCGTTTGGCGGCATGGTCAAAGGCGCGCACCGCACGATGATGCGCAAGATCGCCAAGGTCAAAGGCCCGGAGATCGAAGCCGATTTCCAACAGCGCGTGGTGCCGGGTCTGACCTACTGCCAGCGCGTGGGCAACATCATGGGGGCCACCGTTCTGCTCTCCTTGGCGAGCACGATCGACAACGGGCAGTTTGAAGGGAACAAGCGCATCGGGATCTTCTCCTATGGCTCGGGCTGCTGCTCCGAATTTTACAGCGGCGTCGTCACCCCTCGCAGTCAAGAAGTCCTGCGCGGCTTCAAGCTTCAAGAGCAACTGAACAACCGCTACCGACTGTCGATGGACGAATATGAAAAGGTTCTCCACAGCAGCAGCGCCGTCAAATTCGGCACCCGCAATGTCAAGCTGGACTTGAACCTGATCCCGGGCGCCCTCGCTTCCGGGCAAGCCGGACAGCGCCTGTATCTGGAAGAGATCTCAGAATTCCATCGAGAATACCGGTGGTGCTGATGAACGCGGCCGCCTTCGAGACGATCCGGGTGCGGATGCAAGGCCCGGTGTGCTTTTTGCAGTTCAACCGTCCCGAGGCGAAGAACACGATCAACGAGCGCTTGGTGTACGAGTGTCGCCAGGTGATCGATCACTGCCGGGAACAGGCTTCGATCCTCGTGCTGGAGGGGTTGCCGGACGTGTTCTGCTTCGGGGCCGATTTTCAAGAGCTGCATGAGAAAAAGGCAAACGGGCAGAGCCTCGACCCGTCACCGGAGCCGCTGTACGACCTGTGGCTCGATCTGGCGACTGGCCCGTTTATCACCATCTCGCACGTTCGCGGCAAGGTCAACGCAGGCGGCGTCGGGTTTGTCGCCGCCTGCGATATCGTGCTGGCGGATGAAACGGCGGAGTTCTCCTTGTCCGAATTGCTCTTCGGACTTCTGCCGGCATGCGTACTGCCGTTTTTGATCCGGCGGATCGGTTTTCAGAAGGCGAACTATCTGACGCTGATGACGCAGCCGGTCAACGTCCGACAAGCCGTGGAGTGGGGGCTTGTCGATGCCTGCGATGCAGAGAGCGAGACCTTGCTTCGCAAGCATCTCATGCGGCTGCGCTATGTGCCCAAGCGCGGCATCGAGCGATACAAGCGCTTGATGAACAGCTTGCAGGACGGTCTGCACCGCGCCAAGCCGTTGGCGCTCGAAGCGAACCGGGAAGTGTTTGCAGATCCGCGCAACCAAGAGCTGATTTTCCGTTATATCGAAACGGGGCAATTCCCGTGGGAGAGCTGATCCACGGAGAGTGGAGGAGAACATGACGAATCCAGTGGTGGAGTACAGAGAGATCGAGACGGGGATCGTGCAAGTGACCTTGCAGGATCGGGAACAGAAGAACACCTTTACCGAAGGGCTGGTGCGCGGCCTGATCGAAGCGTTCGAGGAGATCGCCGCGAATGAACGCTGCAAGGCGGTCATCCTCACCGGCTATGGCAATTATTTTTGCTCCGGCGGCACGATGGAAGGGCTGCTGGCGATTCATGAAGGAAGAGGCCGGTTCACCGATGCGAACGTCTACGCGCTCGCCTTGGAGTGTAAGGTTCCGGTGATCGCCGCGATGCAAGGGCATGCGATCGGCGGCGGGTTTGTCGTCGGGCTGTTTGCCGACTTTGTGATCTTGAGCCGTGAGAGCGTGTACACGACCAATTTTATGCGATTTGGATTCACACCCGGCATGGGGGCTACCTACATCGTGCCGAAGAAGTTGGGCTTCTCCCTCGGAGAGGAGATGCTGATGAGCGCCAACAATTACAGAGGCGCCGATTTGGAAAAAAGGGGCGTGCCGTTCCCCGTCGTTCCGCGTGAAGACGTGATGAACCGGGCGCTGCAGCTGGCGCGCCAACTGGCAGAAAAACCGAGAGTGTCGCTAATCACCTTGAAGGACCATCTGGTCCGACCGATCCGGGAGGAACTGCCTCGCGTGATCGAGCAAGAGATGGCCATGCATGAAAAGACATTCCATGAACCGGAAGTGAAAGACAGAATCATCTCCCTGTTCGGAAATTAACAAGCACTCGCCGTGCTTGCGACCATACATTTTGCTGTAAAAGAGGGGTTCAGATGAAGATACAAGAGATCTTACGTGCGCTTGAAGCCAAAGAGATCAGCCCTGAAGAGGCCAAACAGGCCCTTGCACGGGCTCGATCCCACGAGTTGCAAATGTCCGCCCCCCTTGCGAATGCTGTGCGCGAACTGTCCGTTGATCCGGCGGTTCGCCTGCAGCCGGAATCGCTAGGCCATCCGCTGTTCCAAACGAGATACCGCACCATTTGGAGTTACTTTGCCGGCTCGATGTATCGAGGGATCGCATCTGAGGAGATGGTGGTGCGCATGGGACAGGCCGGTCTGCTGGCCTTTTTTGGCAGCGCCGGTTTTCAGGTGCATGAACTGGAGCCCGTCCTGCAGCGCATTCAGGCGCGGCTGGGTTCGGACAAGCCGTATGGCATGTGCCTGATCGCCAACCTGAACGACCCGGACGAAGAGCGGCGCACAGCGGAACTGTACGTCGAGTACGGCGTGAAGGCGATCGAAGTGTCCGCCTTCTCCGCTCCGACGCTCCCGCTGGTCTATCTGCGCCTCAAGGGCCTGTCCCGTCAAAACGGCCGTCTGATCTTCCCGCGCCGTCTGATCGCCAAATGCTCGCATCTGGACACGGCGCGCGTGTTTCTCTCGCCGCCGCCGGAGCCGCTC